>JAUXQA010000017.1 GCA_030683195.1 Rhodoferax sp.
GGCGGCGAGAAAGACCGCCAGGTCTTCCTGGCCCGGTTCGGACAGGATGGTGAGGTTGCAGCGGTCGATGACACGCACCCCGAGTGCGCGCGCGTCACGCACCAGCGAGCGAAAGTGCGGGCTCAGTTCGGGCGCGCCGCCGGTCAGGTCCAGCGTGCCAACACCCCGATGGCGCAGCACCTGCAGCACCAGCGCGGCGGTTTCGGCGTCCATCATCTCGGTGCGGTTGGGCCCGGCGTTCACGTGGCAATGCACGCACGACTGGTTGCACATGTAACCCAAGTTGACCTGCAGTGTGGTGAGCCGTGCGCGGTGAATGGCAGGGAACCCGGTGACCTGGAGCAAAGGAAGTGTGGCGTGCATGGTGTTAGTTGAATAATCGTAAAAAAGGCGCTGGTTGAGTCGCGTACCCGCTGGCGGCAGGGCCTATTTGTACCCCAAAGCGCCGTAATCAGTTGGGTAGTCGTGTGGGAAAGGGGTTTTCTTACACTTGCACCCCCAACCGTTTTAAAAAAAGGACCAACACCATGCAAACAGCCCGTATTGGCGTTATCGGGGGCAGCGGCCTCTACCAGATGGACGCGCTCCAGGATGTAAAGGCGCATGACATCGACACGCCTTTTGGCAAGCCGTCGGATCAGGTCATGACCGGCATGGTGCATGGCGTCCCGGTGGCTTTTTTGGCGCGCCATGGCCGGGGGCACAAGCTGCTGCCCTCCGAGCTGCCTTACCGGGCCAATATATACGCGCTCAAGCAGCTGGGGGTGCGTTACCTGATCTCGTTTTCAGCCGTGGGCTCGCTGCGTGAAGAACTGCGCCCGCTGGACATGGTGTTGCCCGACCAGTTCATTGACCTCACCAAACGGCGCGACAACACCTTTTTTGGCGCTGGCGCGGTGGCCCATGTGTCACTCGCGGAGCCGATTTGTGCCAGCCTGTCTGACGTGCTGGCCCAGGCGGTGACGGATGCCGGCTTGGGTGAGCGCATTCGGCTGCACCGGGGCGGCACCTATGTGTGCATTGAAGGGCCGCAGTTCTCCACCCAGGCCGAGTCGCATTGGTACCGCAGCATGGGCGCCAGTGTCATTGGCATGACCAACATGCCCGAGGCCCGGCTGGCGCGCGAGGCCCAGATGGCCTACGCCAGCCTGGCCATGGTCACCGACTTCGACTGCTGGCACCCGCGCGAGGCCCACGTGACGGCCAACGCTGCCATTGCCAATCTGATGCAAAACGCCGGTCATGCGCAGCAAATTGCCGTGGCCGCCATCCGGCTGCTGGGCGCGCAGCCGCCGCCGTCGATTGCCCACACGGCCCTGCAGTCGGCGCTGGTCACGCAGCCGGCGGATATGGCGCCGGATGTGCTGGCGCGGCTGGCGGTGATCTTGTCCTAGCGGAGAGGGGTGGCCCTGCCATGGGCCAAGATGCCGACGACGACCGGTTTATTTTCGAGTGTGTTGCGTTTTGACTAAATGCCTTGCTGACCGGGTGCTTAACATGGCACATGGTTGCTAATAGGCAAGGAACTGTCCGGGGTCTGATGGACCGATGGCGTGGGCGCTGGGTGCAGCGCTTGGTCGGCGCTGGCCTGCTGTGCGTCGCCCTCGTCCAAGCGTCCGATCTCGGGCCCGGTCTTGGCCCTGCCACCCGCTTGCAGGCCCGCTACCTGGCACTGCAGTCGCAACTCAACATCAGCCCTTTCAGGCGGCCCGTGCATCTGGCGTCGACTGAGTCCTCCCAGTCGTTGTCGGGTGAGGTTTACGCCGTCATGGACTACCCCTTGCAGCTGGTCAGCCAGGCATTCACTGACCCGGTGCACTGGTGCGACGTATTGATTCTGCATATCAACACCAAA
>JAUXQA010000023.1 GCA_030683195.1 Rhodoferax sp.
CGTTGATGCCCTTCATGGTGTCCACCACTTGGGCCACGACCTCACCCCCTTGCATGGCTACGGTACTGGCGTCCACCGCCAACTGGCTGGCCTGGCGCGCATTGTCTGCGTTTTGCTTGACGGTGGCGCTGAGTTCTTCCATGCTGGCTGCGGTCTGCTCCAAGGCGCTGGCCTGCTGTTCGGTGCGGGCAGACAGATCGTGATTTCCCTGGGCGATCTCTGCGCTGGCAGTTGCCACGCCTTCGGACCCACTGCGCACACTGGAGACAACCCTGGCCAGGTTTTGCTGCATGGTCGACAGCGCCTTGAGCAATTGCGCCACTTCATCCTGACCGCCTGACGGAACGGGATGGCGCAGGTCGCCCTGGGCTACTGCGTTGGCTGAGTCCATGGCCTGGGTCAGGGCACGCAGGATGCCACGCACCAGTGTGATGCCAAAGATGAAGGCAAACAGGAGCCCCGCCACCACGGCGACGATGGCGATGGTGCGCACAGTGGAGTAACGACTTTCTGCGTCATTGAACTCCTGGCGGGCCACACTCACCTGCAACTGGGACAACTTCTGCACGGCCTGCTGTGTAGCGGGCGCCAGCGGGCTGATTTTTTCTTTGTACAGAGTCTGGGCGGCCTCCATGTTGCCGCCCAGCATCGCGTCAACAGTGGGCAGCAGGCCGGCACGGACGAAGTCATTGCGGACCTGGACAAAGGCCTCGGCCAGTTTGCGCTCCTCGGGCGTGAGGTAAGAGGCCATATAGGTGTCCCAGACCTTGGATATCGTGTCGATGTTGCGGCGCAACTCCACATTGCGCTTGCTCACATTGTCTGGCGTGGGTTGCAGCAGCATGTCCATGACCAGCACGCGGTTGCGCTGCACGAGGTAGTCGATTTCACCGAGTTGTGCCAGGGGCACCGTTCGGTCCTCATACACCGTCTTGAGCGCCTCGTTCGTCTTGTGGATGCCATACAAGCCGATTGCGCCAATGGCCACCAACAACGCAGACAGGATTCCGAGCAGCAGGGTTAAACGGGTGGATATTTTGAGGTGATTCATGAGGTGTACCCTGTTAAGACAACGACGTCACTTATAGGAATTTCAACGACACAGAGCGAAGTATCTCATCTGGATATCGCCCTTGATTCATCCGAAATCTGCCTATTTGCAGGGCAGCCAAGTAATTTCAGGTGCACGCCGCCTGTCTGCCCCGGATGGCAGACGCAAGCCCCTTGACGATGTCAAATACGTCAAGACCGGAGTCAGCCGGGGTGGCGACCTATTTGCTACAAAAAAATAACTTCACACCCAATTAAAACGACGGCTAGCAGCCGATATGGCTTGAATTCTCTGCCGCGATGGCCCGAAAGCCAGCCGAAACCCGCGCGTCGTCAAGCACCGCCTGCCAGGTATTTGGCAAAGATTACTTCAATGAATTGCTGGGGCGCATTCGCGAGAGACGCGCCCGCGAGCGGCATTCATCTCAAAAAATTACAGCCATTTACGCACTGTCGACCCACTACGACAAAAGCGCGACACTGACCAAAGCATTTTTCGCCACGGTGCAAAACAAGTTGCATTGGGCGATGGCATTTTGATGAAGAAGACCGGGAACCTGCACAAATACTGCGCCGGCAGCGATCAAATGAAAAGTGGATACTTAGCGAAAAAACAACCACAGGGCGCACATCGCCTGAATGCCAATGACCGCCAAGGTGAGCACCATACCGGAGCTGCGGCTCCAAGTGGCATGGTTGGTCAGCAAGCTGGTGGCATGCAAGATCCGCCCGATCAGCAAAGTGATTCCAAACATCATCAGCCAGAGCGGACTGAAACCACTGAGCTCAAGCAGCGTCATCAGAAGCAATGCCATCGGTACAGTCTCGGCAAAATTTCCATGAGCGCGGATGCGGCGCAGGAGCGGATCGTCTCCGCCATCCAGAAAATACACGCGCGCTTGGATGCGGCGACGAATCACCAGCGCAGTGAGCACGCATTGCATCAAAGCACAACAAGCAGCGAAAAACAGAGTGAGAGATACAGTATTCATGGGCGCATCCCGGCGTGGAAATAAAAGTGCCACAGCCAGATATTGCCACGCCGAATATGTGCCGCGGACAAGCCGCGTTTTTGAATCCTTGTTAGGCAGCTTCTGCGGCGCGCTTGAGGCCGGCGAGCGCAGCAGGCAAGGTTTTCTTCATGCCCGAGCCGATCAAACGGCCCCAGAGGGGGGCGAGCAAGCCGGAGAAGGTGGTTCGGTGTGTGGCAACCGTGCCGGCGCCTTGCGTTTGCAGTTCGTAGTCAAAATGCATCACCCCAAGCGGCAGCTTGCATTCCATCCGCACGCTTTTGCCTTGAATCACCTCGACAAAGCGAAGCGCCGATTTTGGCCCGCTGTGGGGCGATACCTCGCCAACCGCGCCTGAGACGAATGCGCCTTTGAGGCTTGCCGCTTTCAAATCAGGATCCCAAACCGGCCAGCCAGCCACATTCGCGTAAAGCGCAAACACGGTTGCTGAGGGGGCATTGATCGTGGTGTTGGCTTCGAATTGCATGATTTTGGCGCTTTCTTGGGTGGAGATTGGAGAATGAGTCAGCAGGGTATTCAAGGTGATCGTACTAGGCAAAATCAATGAATCACATGGGCGAATAGGCCACTTGGCGCACTTCCAGCGCGCCAAACTGCGCGGCTGGGCATTTGGCGGCCCATCCGGTAGCTTCGGGCTCGCTCATCACATCGATCAGGTAATAGCCGCCAATCTGCGTATCGCCCTTCAGTGCAAAGCCCTCCTCCGTTTTGATGCGACCTTTCTCCGCAAACACACGCTGAGCAGATTGCGGCGGAGCGAGCTGGCCGGCAGCAAGCAACACACCGGCTTGGATGAGCTGCTGGTTGTAAGCCATCATGGCTTGCATCATTTGCTGCATGGCCGCTTCGGGCACGTCGGTCAGAGCGGCAGGTTGCATCTGGCACAAGAGGAGGTATTTCATGATCAGTGTCTTTCAAAAATTAGCTCGGAATTGAGCATGGGTGAACTTTAAAAGCCGTCAGAGCCTTGCACAATTGACCTAATACTTCATAGATACCTAACAAAAACTTTGTAATAGAGGCGAATTCCCGGAGAATCACGCCATGCAGACGCTTCGAGGCATTCTCAACTTCACCCGCACCGCTGAGCTGGGCAGCTTTGCCAAAGCGGCCAAAGATCTGGGTATCTCCGCAGTCGCGGTGAGCCAAAACATCAGCCGTTTGGAGGCCGCCCTCGGGGTGCGTCTGCTCGCGCGCAGCACCCGCGCCCTGCAGCTCACGCCCGAGGGGCAAGCCTTTTTAGAGCAATGTCGCCAGCCACTCGCCCAGCTTGAGGCGGCTTGCAAAGAAGTCGCCAGCGATGCGCGCAGCGCCAGCGGGAAGCTGCGCGCAACAGTGGTCTCGCCGGTGGCTTATCTGTATCTCATTCCGCTCCTGCCCAAATTCCAGCAGCGCTACCCCGGCATCACACTTGAGCTGGAGCTGAGCGAAGACAGCAGTCCTTTGATCGCCAAACGCTTTGATGTGGGCATACGCGTCGGTGCGCTGAACGATGCCGCCTTTGTGGCGCGGCCGCTCGGGCCGCTGCGCCTGCTCCTATGCGCCTCGCCCGCCTATCTGGCGCAAGCTGGCCTCCCGCACAGCTTGGACGATTTGGTTGGGCATCGTGCGCTTTTGATGCAAATCACCGGCCGCGAGCAGCCGACGCCATTTATCGTTCAATCCCGAGGCGGCGAAGCCGGCGCTGGCGCGCGCAGCATGCAGTTCCTCCAACTGCAAGGCCACTTTATCTGCAACGATTTCCGCAGCTTGGCGCAGGCTTGCAGCGATGGTTTGGGCATTGCCCAACTGCCCCAGCCGCTGGCGCTACCCCTGCTAAAAAGTGGCCAGCTCAAGGTGTTGCTGCCCGACAGCGTGGCTGAAAATATTCAGCTTTTCATCCACTACCCAAGCCGCAAACAACTGCCAGCACGGGTGCGCGCTTTTGTGGATTTTGTGATCGAGCATTTCGCCGGGCATCCTGATCTGACCGCAGGCATTTCCGGCTTTGTCGCGTAAGGCACAAACACTTATGGGTAGAAAATTCAACCGCACGAGTCACTCTCCAGTAGGCCCCGACCCGCGAAGGCGCGCAGGATGCGCCGGCGAAAATCAGTCTGTACCTGGGCCACAGCGGTCTCATCGACCACACAGACGTGGAAGTGCACATGCCCGTTCAGACTGGAGCCGAACCGGTGAATGAAAGCCTGGCGTAACGGCAGGCGCCGGAAGACGTAATCCCTCAGGTACGCCACGGTCACCGGCGACATCCACAAGTTCACCCACGGCCTGGCGGCTGCGGCCGAGATGCGGTGAAGTTGATATTTTTGCTATTGAATTGATAAGCCCAAGGTAATCAAAACGCCGGCTAGCGACTCATATGGTTTAGATATGGCCTAAATTCTGTGCCGCAATGGCCCTAAAGCCCTCCGACACCCGGTTATCGCTGGCCGCCGCCTGCCAGAACACAGCAGCCAGCGCCCGGGCCTGAGGCCACTCGGGCAGCGTGGCGGCGGTGGGTTGCAGCGGGCGGGCGCCGAAGTCGCGCTGCACCAGCTCCCCGCCGATGGGCGCATACAGCATGGGCAGCATGTCGTAGGTGGGAGACAGCGTCCAGTTGTCATGGGCCAGCAGCAGCGAGATGTTGCCGTAGTGGCGGTCGGTGTTGGCAATCAGGATGCCATAGGCCTCCAGCAGGCGCAGGGTGCGGACGTCTGAGGGTGTGAGCAGGCCACGGGCGGCCATGCGGTTGGCAGTAGCGGCCCAGTTGTCCATCTCACCCACGTACTCGGCGTCATACACGTGCAGCGACACCATGCCGATGCGACCGCCTTGCGCTGTGCGGTCAAAGCGCTCGGATTCCAGAAACACCCGCCCACCCGCCGCAAACACCTGGGTTGTGGCGGCAGGCAGCCCGGCACGGGCCAGCGTTTGCAGCGCCAGGTGCTCACACACCAGCAGGTCGCGCAGGCGCTGGTCCACAGGCGAGTCACCTGCGGGGGAGAACTTGACCAACACCGGGCGCCCGGCCGTGATGGTGCAAAACTTGGGCTGCTCACCGCCTGCCGGTGAGCCACCCAGCGTGCCCTGCATGGCCTGCTCGGCCAGGCGGGGGTAATCAGCCGCCGAATCCACACGCGAGGCACACTCGGGCAGGTTATGAAAGCGCGCAAACGCCGCCTCGCCCACGATCAGGTTGCCCGGCAGGTCGTCGCCAAACAGGGCCAGTGCCCGCAGCACGTCGTCGTCATTCCAGTGGCGGGGGTCGTGGCCCAGTTGCAACTCGGGGTGGGCGTGGGCAAAGGTACGGCCCATGAACCCCTGCGGACGCATGTCGTCCAGAAACCAGGGCAGCCCGCCGTGCTGCGCACTTACGCCGTCAGCCTCGTCGATCCACACCGCGCCCCCGGCCAGCGGCACCATGCGGGCAAAAGGCGAGGGTTGGCCGTTGGCATCCACCCGCATGATCGGCACCTCGCGGCCTATACCGGCCACAGCGCGGGGCAACACATAGCGCTGCGAGCGCGCAGCGCCCACTTTTTGCACCTGGCCAGCCTGAATCAGCGGCGCCAGCGCGCGCGACACCGTGGGCTGACTGACCACCAATTGCTCCTGCAACTCGGCACTGGAAATCACACCGCCCTGGCGGCGCAGGGCTTGCAGGATTTTGAGGGACAGGTCAGCAACGATGGACATGAATTATTTTATGAATAGATAAATATTTATTTAATCATAATAAAAACATATGTCTTGCTGCATTTATGAATAGATACCTGAAAGCCTGACACACTGGATGGGCACACTGAAGCACCCAAAGGATTAAGTATTTTTTATAGCACTTAACGCAATCAATACGACGGCTAGCGGCCAATTTGATCACTATTTTGATCAATAAACTCGTCCCATACACTGAAACAAACCCTGGCCTCAGACCATCTGATGCTGGCACAACAACCAACGCGGCTAAATGCGCTGTGAGTCGGCCAAACAAAAAAACCGTTCGGCGAGCCAGCGGGCTGATGTGGGTGTGGTGAAACCTTTGGTGACTTCGACACTCGAGGCAGGATGCCACGTGCAGGCTTCAAGTACCATGCTGACGGTTCAAATTCGCCCGATATGGGGCTCCAACGGAGAATTCTGATGTTTAGTCATGTGATGCTGGGTGTGAATGACCTTGAGGTCTCAAAGAAGTTTTATGACGCCATTCTGGGCACCCTGGGCCTGCCCGCTGGTGTGGCCAACAAGAACCGGTATTTTTACCGCAGCCCCACGGGCACGTTCGCCATCACCACTCCCATCAACGGTGAGCCCGCCAACCACGGCAATGGCAGCACCATCGGGTTTACCGTGCAGTCCCCCGAACAAGGTGACGCGTTCCATGCCGCCGGCGTGGCCAACGGCGGTACGGCCTGCGAAGACGCTCCCGGATTTCGCGAGAGCGCAGCCGGCAGCCTTTACCTGGCTTACCTGCGCGACCCTGACGGCAACAAACTCTGCGCCCTGCACCGGCCTGCCAAATAAAGCCGGCTGACACCGCGGTGGGCCATGCCGTGGCGCGCCTGCGCGCGGCTCGCCTGGCTCGCGCCGTCAAACCTTTTCGGGCGCGCGGCGGCCCCGCCGAGCGCTGCCCGGGCTGTCGGGTAATGCACAGCTATTGCTTGTGCAGCTTGCGTCCGAACGTGCCCACACAGGCGGGCATGTGCCTGCTGATGGCCGACATCGAA
>JAUXQA010000030.1 GCA_030683195.1 Rhodoferax sp.
GCAACAGGGGGCAGTTTTCTCGGACTGCGTTCAGGCTGGCAATCGAGCTCTCATCGCATATGGCCAGCACCGCCTCGCTGTCGTGCAGCCGGTATTCCAGGGCCTCGGGGCCAAACAGCATGGACAGGGGCATGGCCACCGCGCCCATTTGCAGCACCGCCATATAGGCCACCGCCGTCTCAAAGCGCTGCGGCATCACAATGGCGACCCGGTCGCCCCGCTTGACGCCCAGCACCGCCAAAACGTTGGACAGGCGGCTGGCCTGCTGCTGCAAGTCAAAATACGAATGAAATAGGCCGCTAGCCTTCGTTTCCATTGCCTTGATAGCTATCTTATTTTTTGCATCAGGCCCCTGCGCCCAGCGCCCGCAGCAGACCTGGGCGATGTTGAACTTCTCCGGCACCAGCCACTGAAAGTGCTGGTGAAGGGAGGCGTAGTTGTCTCTGTTTTGACTGACGGGCATGGGGAGTCTCCTTATGATCACCCGAATGTACCAAGTCAAAAGAACCTCCCGCAGCGAGTTTGTCCCGATTCGCGATCTCTCCTACCACGTACGCCTCTGGGGTGAGCCCACACCGGACATGCCGCCGCTGGTGATGGTCCACGGCTGGATGGACGTGGCTGCCTCCTACCAGTTTGTGGTCGATGCCTTCGCCCAGGACCGCTACGTGATTGCGCCCGACTGGCGCGGCTACGGCGACACGGCCTCCGGCGCGGCCGACAACTACTGGTTTCCGGACTATCTGGCCGACCTCGACTTTTTGCTGGACCACTACGCGCAGGGCCAGTCCGTGGACCTGGTGGGCCACAGCATGGGTGGCAATGTGGCCATGTTGTACAGCGGCGTGCGCCCGGAGCGCATTCGCCGCCTGGTCAATCTGGAGGGTTTTGGCATGCCCGCCACTCAGCCTGCGCAAGCACCCAAGCGCTATGCCAAATGGATCGATGAACTCAAAAAACTGCACGCGGGCGACCTGGAGCTCAAAGCTTATGACTCGGTGCAAGGTGTGGCCAGCCGCCTCATGAAGACCAACCCCCGCCTCCAGGCTGACAAGGCCGAATGGCTGGCCCAGCACTGGGCGCGGGCTAATGAGCAAGGGCAATGGCGGATTCTGGGCAACCCGGCCCACAAGATCACCAAC
>JAUXQA010000034.1 GCA_030683195.1 Rhodoferax sp.
TTTGGAAGGCGCGTCGCATGCGGGTCACCACTGCCTTCCAGACCTCAGGTGCCACACAGTCGTTGAGTCCCCGGTCAGCCACCAACTCAATGGCATGTTCTGCCAGCAGCAGGTAGATCAGCACCCCATTGTTACCGGCTGTATCCCAGACGCGCAATTTGCCAAACATCGAGATCGCACGCTGCCGCGCAATCTGCGAACCTGGTGCGTCGGACCACAGGTAACTGGTGGGCAGACCTGCTTCAACAAAGATGCGTATTTCACCCGAATGCTGAAATTCGCTTGCAGCCACACGCTCCTCCAGCTGTGCCAACACCTTTGGGGGCAGCGTATGTGCCGTGCCTGTCACGTGGGCCCAGCGATGTTTGATGATTCTTTGCACACGCTTGAGCATCACCAGTCTCCTGAGGCGCCACCGCCTCCAAAATCACCCCCGCCACCGGAGCTGAAGCCACCCCCGCCAAAGCCGCCTGACCCACCCGAGCCGCCATGCCAACCGCCCATACCCGATCCGAGGCCCCCTTTGAGCGCCTGCCCTATTGAGAAGCTGCTGAACAAGGCGTAAATGAGGGCTGCGACACCGGCCAACCCGGCAATCAGCAAGCTGGAGGTCACCAGCAGGGCGATGCCGCCGACAACGCCCCCGGTCGCCAACGCCCCCAACTTCGATCCGAGGATGCTGCGGGCGACCGCACCGATCACCGGGATGGCAAAGAAGGCAAAAATCGCGAAGTCTGTCCACTCAAAGCCAGCAGCCTGCCCCGAGCCCGCTGCTGGCGGTTCCGGCAAGCCCTCGCCGGTGACGCGTGCCATGAGTTGGTCGGCGGCGCCATCCAGCCCGCCCGCAAAATCGCCGGCTTTGAAACGCGGCGTGATGGCTTGGTCGATGATGCGTTTGGCAGCGAGGTCCGGAATGGCCCCTTCAAGCGTTTTGGCGATCTCAATGCGGACCTTGCGATCGTTCTTGGCTACGATCAGCAACAAACCATCCCCGACGTCCTTGCGGCCGACCTTCCAGGTGTTAGCGACCCGGTTAGCGTAGCTGGCGATGTCTTCCGGTTCGGTGGTGGGCACCAGCAAAAACACCATTTGCGTGCCTTTGCTTTGCTCAAAGGCCGTGAGCTTGGCCTCCAATTGGGCGATCTGCTCGGGCTTGAGCGTCGATGTGGTGTCCATCACATGGGCTGAGAGTGTGGGCACTGGCAACTGAGCCAGCGCAGGCGCTGCGAGCAGCCACCCGCCACAGACCGCACTGACTAACCAGCGCCAAACGCGTCTGTGGGGCACATGGCGGCCCACCAGGATGGACAGTACAGCCAGAAAGCGCATGGGGCGGTATCGGGGGGGTTTACTTTTTGTTGAAATCAACCACGGGAGGTGTCGAGATGGCAGCTTCGTTCTGGACCGCGAAGACGGGTTTGGGCTGGTAGCTGAACACCATCGCGGTCAGGTTGCTTGGGAAGCTGCGCGCCAGCACGTTGTAGGCCTGAACCGCCTGGATGTAGCGGTTGCGCGCCACGGTCACGCGATTTTCCGTGCCTTCGAGCTGTACCCGCAGGTCCCTGAACCCCTCGTTGGCTTTGAGGTTGGGATATTGTTCGGATACCGCCATCAACCGGCTCAACGCACTGCCCAGTTCACCTTGGGCGGCTTGAAATTTCTGAAACGCCTCGGGGTTGTTCAAGGTCTCGGGCGTGACCTGGATGGACGTGGCCTTGGCGCGCGCCTCAATCACCTTGGTCAGCGTCTCCTGCTCGAAAGCGGCCTCGCCCTTGACTGTGGCCACAATGTTAGGCACCAGGTCGGCGCGCCGCTGGTACTGGTTCAGCACCTCGCTCCAGGCTGACTTTGTTTGCTCGTCGAGCCGCTGAAAATCGTTGTAACCGCAGCCCGACAGGGTCAAGGCTGCCACCAAAATATAAAACCAGCGTGTCATGAGTAGCTCCAGCGTAGAAGGGGGGCAACGGTAGCACATGCGGGCCCAAGGAGTGTTGATTGGACAACAACAAAGGGCCATCCGGGTGAGGGCCATGAGAAATAACCGAAAATCGTCCATCCCATTCTCAGTACCCTACCATGCCCAAAGCAAGAAAAAAGGCCGTTGCCGCCAGCGTCTCTGCCGATGAGATCGAGGCTGCGTTTTATGACGCCCTGCAAATGGAGGATCTGGACAAGCTCATGGCTTGCTGGGCCGATGAGGAAGACGTTGTGTGCGTGCACCCCGGTGGACCCAGGCTGCTGGGCTTGGGCGCGATCCGCGCCGCCTTCGATGCCATGTTCTCCAACGGAACAGTTCGGGCGTGGCCCGAGGCGGTACACAAGATCGAGTCGCTGGCCAGCAGCGTGCACAGCGTGCGGGAGCGCATTGAGGTCTTGACCGAAGACGGCCCACGCCATGCCTATGTCATCGCTACCAACGTCTACCAGAACACGGCGCAAGGTTGGCGGATGGTGGCGCACCATGCCAGTCCGGGAACGCCCCAGGAAGCACAAGACATCAGTGATACCCACCATGTACTTCATTGACAATAATGAACGCTAGCCGCCGATTTAGTTAGCTCTAAAGCTATGAACTATGTAGCGCCGTATTGGTTGCCGGGCGGAAACCTGCAAACCATCTGGCCCGCCTTGTATTCCCGTCGCACCTCGGGCCCCCGGGCGCAGTACCGGCGGGAGCGCTGGACGACGCCAGATGCTGATTTTATTGACGTGGACTGGCTACAGGACTCTCCCGGGCAGACCTTGGTGGTGATGTTTCATGGTTTGGAGGGCTCGTCGGGCAGTCACTACGTTGAGGCCATGGCCGAGTTCGCCCGCGCCAACAGTTGCGCTTTTGTCGTGCCTCATTTTCGGGGCTGCAGTGGCGAGCTCAACCTGGGGCCGCGGGCCTACCACTCCGGTGACTTTGAGGAAATTGGCTGGATTCTGGCCCGTTTGCGCCAACAACACGGGGGTCCCATCGTCGCGGTGGGCGTGTCCTTGGGGGGCAATGCCCTTTTGCGCTGGGCCGAAGAAATGGGTGGTCAGGCAGCCCGTGTGGTCCAGGCCGTGGCCAGCGTATCGGCGCCCGTGGATCTGGCGGCCAGCGGTGGAGAGATCGGGCGCGGCTTCAATCGCCTGGTCTATACCCGCATGTTTTTGAATTCCATGAAGCCCAAGGCCCTGCAAAAGTTGGCGCAGCACCCGGGTCTGTTCAATGCCGATGACTTGCGCGGCGCGCGTAACTTGTATGAGTTTGACAACGTGTTCACCGCGCCTCTGCATGGCTTCAAAAACACACAAGACTACTGGACGCGTGCGTCAGCCAAGCCGCACCTGAACCAGATTCGCATCCCCGCGCTGCTGGTCAACGCGCTAAACGACCCCTTTGTGCCCGCAGGGTCTTTGCCGCACCCGCAAGATGTGGGTCACCATGTGACCTTGTGGCAGCCCGCGCAGGGCGGTCATGTCGGATTTGCACAGGGCCGGTGGCCCGGCCACTTATCTGCCATCCCGCAGGCTGTGGGTCAGTGGCTTTTGTCCCACATTCAAATCTCGGGCACCCAGGAGAAACTCAATGGATGACATCGTCAAACAAGCCTTGGCCAAATGGCCCAACGTGCCGGCTTGCTACGGCTGGCTCGGCCTTGATGCCCGAGGCAACTGGTTCATGCGCGATGACCCGGCCCAAGCGGCAGGGCCCTTTGCGGGCGGGTCCGCGCACAGCAAAGGCTCGTTGCTCAAGCACGAGAAGCTGATCGACTTTATTCAGCGAAATTACGAGCCTGACGCTCAAGGCCAGTGGTTTTTTCAAAACGGCCCCCAGCGCGTGTATGTCGAGCTGGAGTCCACGCCATTTGTGTGGCGGGTGGGCAATGATTTTTCGATTCATGACCACGCCGGCCGCCCGGCCAAGATAGAGCAATGTTTGCTCGACGAGCATGGCTACCTGTATCTGCAAACTGACCTTGGATTTGGTCTGGTGCACACCCAGGATATGACCCACGCCGCTGAGGCAGTGGAGCAGGGGCTGTGGTTGCCGTCAGATTGCCACGTGGCGGATTTACCTGGCCGATTCAATTTTGTAAAAAGCCCTGAATCGCTATATATTAAATAGCAGTCAAGGCAATAGATACGCCGGCTAGAGGCTTGGAATGCAATAAAAAACCGGTCAAAGACCGGTTTTTTACTGAAATGGGAAGTTGCCGGATTATTTGGCAGCCGATGCCGCGTCCGCTGGTGCGGCCGGCGCTTTGGGTTCTTCCAGCTTGCCACCGGCTGCGTTCGCCATGTACACCACCGCGCGACCAATCTCCAGTTCTTCAAAGTCTCCACCACCTTGAGCACCCATTGCTCCCTTGCCTTTCAGGGCCGAGGTCAGCAGCATGTCATAGCCCGTTTTGATGCGGGGTGCCCAGTTGGCGGTATCGTCAAGTTTGGGTGCGCCCGCCGCGCCGCTGGTGTGGCAGGCCGTGCACTGGGCCTTGAACACTTCTTCGCCACTTTTGAGCTGGCGGTTGGCGTCACGGATTTCAATGCTGCCAATTTTCTGGATGCGGGAGGCCAGCGCTTTTTCAACGTTCACAGAGCCCGCTGCAGGTTTGTTTTCTTTGGTGACGGAGTAAACCAGACCAATGATGATGAAGATGGGCACCACAAACGAGAAAAAAACAGCAATCAGCAATTGCTTGGGGTTCTTGATAGGCCCAGTGTGGGCTTCTTCGTGATCTTGCGCGTGACTGTTGTCGCTCATGGTGTCCTCTATAAATCAGGGCTTGGAAAGCAGCCCGCGATTATAGCGGGCATGCTTTGGAAAACACCTACAATGCACGCTCTGGACTGCGGCTGTAGCTCAGTGGATAGAGTATTGGCCTCCGAAGCCAAGGGTCGTGGGTTCGATCCCCGCCAGCCGCACCACCTTATTCAGAAACCCGGCATTCATGCTGGTTTCCAAGCGAGCAAAGGCTTTGTAATGATTGCGTTGTTCAATCAACCTGCGTTAGTACAGGTGCCATCAAGAAGTCCAGGACATGCGGACGTCTTTCACGCTTAATCCGACGCTCATTTCACCCGCAGGTTGGCCTTATGTCGGCTGAACAGGTTCAGCACTTGCTGCATGAATTGCGCGAACACCAGATCGAACTGGAGTTGCAAAACGAAGAACTTCGCATCGCGCAACTGGCGCTTGAACTGGAGCGAAGCCGCTACTTCGATCTTTACGATCTGGCCCCAGTGGCCTATTGCACCCTGAGCGATAAAGGGTTCATTTTGCAAGCCAATTTGACCAGCGCCACCTTGCTGGGCATGCCCAGGCCGTCTTTGTTGAAACGGGCTTTTCGCGGCTTCATCCACTGTGCTCACCAGGATGTTTACTACCACCATTGCCAGCAACTCAACAGAACGGGTGAATCACAAACCTGTCAATTGCGGATGGTCAAGGCCAACGGCGACACATTTTGGGGAAACTTGGTCAGCACCGTTCAGGAAGAGGCTGACGGCACCCTGCAGCAGCGTCTGGTGATCAGTGACATCAGCGAGCATCAACGGGCCAGTTTGGCTGAGCGCAAGACCGAGCTTGCGCGCAGTATGCTGCAAACCCAAGAGCAATCCAGGCACCAATTTTCTTCTGAACTTCATGACCGGACCAGCGCTAACTTGGCTGCTTTGCGCATGAATCTTGAGTTGATTCTGGCCACCTCAGCCCCATCGCGGGACACCCCGGCATTTACAGATTGCGTGGCGGACACTTGGGCTTTGCTTGAAGACACCAACACCGGCATTCGGGACATTTGTCAAGACCTGCATCCGCCGGCGTTTGATTTGGGTGGTTTGACGGCCGCTGTTCAAAGTTACGCACGCGCCATTTACAAACGAACGGGCTTGAAGGTGGAAATTGCGTGCAGCCAACCTCCAGTTGATCTTCCCAATGAGTTGGAGTTGGCGTTGTTTCGCATCGTTCAGGAAGCCCTGACCAATTGCATAAAACACGCACGTGCCAGCGTCATCCAGGTCAATTTGCAGCTCGATACCCAGCCGCTGCACATCAGCGTTGCTGATGATGGCATCGGTTTCAGGGAACAAACATCTGCCGAAGTCAATGCGCCTGACGCTGCTCCGCCAACAGGGCAAGGTCTGCAAAATATGCGGCAAGCGGCAGAGTTCCTCAATGCTGTTTTTTGTATTGACAGTGCGCCTGGGCGTGGCACTCTCGTCAGCCTGAAAATCCAGCATCCCAACGAAACGAACCGGTTATGAGCATTCGCCTTATGGTGGTGGATGATCACCAAATTTTTCGTGAAGCCCTGCAACGTTTGCTACTGTCCGTGACCGACCTTGAGGTCGTAGGCCAAGCCAGCACTGGCGCCGAGGTGCTTGAACTGGCGCGTGCCACTGCGCCGGCAGTGGTCTGCATGGACATCAATCTGCCTGACGTCAATGGCATTGAGGTCACACGCAATTTGCGCGCTTCCTTGCCCAAGGTCAAGGTGGTGGCTTTGTCCGCGTATATGGAGCAGCGTTACGTGCTTGAAATGCTCAAAGCGGGGGCCAGCGCCTACGTGACCAAAACAGAAGGTTGTGACGAGCTGCTGCATGCCATTCGTGCAGCGGCCCAGGGCCGCACGTATTTAAGTTCTGACGCGGCTGCTCTGATTGCGGGCGACTTGATTGATAAAAGTGTGGATCGCTACGCGAAATCGATCAGTGCGCGCGAGTGGCAGGTGATTAAACTGGTGGCCGACGGTCTGACCTCAAACGCCATCGCCAAAGAACTCGGCATCGTGACGGCCACCGTTGAAGTCCACCGCCGCAACATCATGCGCAAGCTCGACATTCACAGTGTGGCCGAGCTCACCCGCTATGTTGATCGCCACCAACAGCCCGATCGTCGGCAAGTCGACATAAAAATCCGATAGCTATCTGCTCCTGCATGGCTTGCCAACCAGTGTGCGTGCAATTCTTCCTTCTGCGTCACGGCAACCCTGCGCAGGCTGGCATATAAAAAATAGCTTATGTAACTACCTGTCTATGGGTATGGGTAGTACCTGTTTTTAGGTACTGGGATGATTCCTGCAAGCCTACATTGATGTGGTGCCCGATCTTCCTTCGAGCATGTCAGTTGCCAAGTGACTGAAAGCCCGGTTGATACCCACCATTTACAAGGAGCGCACCATGGCGCTAGTCAAGAAGTATTCTGCAGCCCCCATTGCCAGCGGTTCGGATAGCGGCAAGCCCAACGCGGCTGCTGTGCGTGAGGCCGAAGTGCAACGCAAACGGGCGCGTACCCTTGGTAAACAACAACAAGACGCTGAGCGCATTGCCGCTGCCACGGGGCAACTGTCTTCGGGCATCAACGAAGCGGCCTCAGCGGCCGAGGAACTCAAACGCGCAGCCGACCAAA
>JAUXQA010000038.1 GCA_030683195.1 Rhodoferax sp.
GCGCCCACCACGCCGATGTGGGCGCGCCCGGTCTGGACTAGCGACACCAGGTCCCCGTCCTCGGCAATCAGGCATTCAAACGCGAGGTCAGGGAAGCGCTGCTCAAAGGCACTGAGCAGCCCCTCAAATCGGTCCGACTGGTAGGTGTCGGACCACACCACGCTGAGCCGCGCCTCCAGGCCGCCACCAAGCTGGCTGGCAGACAAATCCAGCCGGTCGCTGGCGGCCAGGATGGCTTGCACTTTGCCCAGGATCACCCGTCCGTGCTCGGTCAGGGTGGGTTTGCGGCTGCTGCGGTCGAACAGTGTGAGCCCCAGGTCAATTTCAAGGTGGGCGATTGCGCTGCTGACGGTGGACTGGCTCTTGCCCAGCTTGCGGGCCGCCGCCGAGAATGAGCCCAGGCCCGCAGCCTCGGCAAAGGCGGTCAAGGCTTCAGGTGAATGGCGCATGAGCAGTTTCTCTATCTGTATTTACGATGGTTATCAACTTTAATGTATTGCAAATATCGATAAAAATGCAGCTTTCCCGTTTCAAGTGTGCAATGTCCCCATGAGCCTCCAGAAGTCAGCCAAAGAACGTTTTTTTCATGCCCTCGGGTTTGAGGTGCTGGCCATCGCCATTTGTGCACCCCTGGGGGCTTGGCTGCTGGGGTATTCGCTGGCCCACATGGGCGTGCTGACTCTGATGATCTCGCTGATTGCCATGGCGTGGAACATGGTGTTCAACATGGTGTTTGACCGAGCCCAGCGCCGCATGGGTTTTGCCCGGACGCTGGGTGCGCGGGCGGTGCATTCGGTGTTATTCGAGATTGGCCTGATCCTGGCCGTGGTGCCGCTGGCCGCGTGGTGGCTGGACATCGGGTTGTGGGAGGCCTTTGTACTGGACATCGGCATTGTGCTGTTCTTCCTGCCCTACACCTTCTTGTTCAACTGTACCTTTGACCACGTCCGGGCACGGGTGGTAGCCAGACACTTGATATAAAAAAGCGACCCGCTGTTTGAGGCTAGCGGCCCATGAGCCGGCTTGGTTCACGGCGCAGCAGCGCCGCAGCCAGTGGCAAAAGGCCCAACGCCATGATGGCCACGAACACCTCGCCGGAAAACAAGGCCTCCAGCGATTCCACTTCCGACAGCGATACCCCGACATTCACGTACAAAGCGGTGCCGGGCAGCATGCCCAAGGCACTGATCCAGAAAAACGTCCATGGGTGCAACTTTGTGAAGCCGCTCAGCAGATTCAGGGGCACAAAGGGAATCACGGGCAGCAAGCGAAGTGACAGCAGGTAATACGCTCCCTCGCGCCCAAGGCCGACGTTGAGCTGTTCCAGTCGGGTGGCAAAGCGTACCTGGGCCCATGCGTTCAGGCCGTGGCGCATAGCCAACATGGTCAAGGTGGCACCAAGGGTGGACGCGAGCGTGGCAACCACCGTACCCCACGCCAGACCAAAACTGGCCCCGGCCATCAGCATCAGCACCGCTGCACCAGGCAGGCACAGGGCCGTGAGCAGCGTGAACACGCCCGCGTACAGCAGCGTCACCATCAATGGCTCTTGGGCGTACCACCCGGCAAAGGCTTTCTGGGCAAGTTTCACGTTGCTCAGGCTGGCCTCGGCCAGCCCCAGATCAAACCAGTTCAACCCCAAGGCTTGAAGGAGGGTATCCATACCAAATGTCAGGGGTGTATGGTTGTCCTACGCAGTCAGTACAACTGGCTCCAGCGCTTCACCCTGCGCCAAGATGCGGCCAATGATGGCAGTGTGCGGGTAACCCAGCGCCTTGAGCGCCGCCACACAGGCGTCCACCCGGTCGGCGGGCACACTGGCCAGCAGGCCACCGGCCGTTTGTGGGTCAAAAATCAGCGGGTAACGCGGGTGTTGGGCAAAGGCCTCCTGGTTGCGCAGCGCCCGGCGCAGGCGAACATTGGCAGGCTGCAGTGAGCTGACAATGCCCGCAGCCACGGTCTCCAGCGCGCCGTCCAGCAGCGGCAGGGCACCCAGGTTGATTTCAGCGTCCACGCCCGAGGGCTTGGTCATTTCCACCAGATGCCCCAGCAGGCCAAAGCCGGTCAGGTCGGTGCAGGCGGTGGCGCCAAACTCGCGCAGGCACTGGGCACCTTTTCTGTTGGACAGCACCATGGACTGCAAAGCAGTGTCAATCCAGCGGCCTTTGGCTGCCAGGCGGGCATGCGCAGCAAACAGGGTGCCTGTGCCAATGGGTTTGGTGAGAATCAGCATGTCACCAGGCTGCATGCCGCCCTTGCGCATCACGCTCACCAAGTTCTCGTCAATCAAGCCGTTGATGGCAAAGCCCAGCGCCAGCTCACTGCCTTCGCCGGTGTGGCCGCCCACCAGCGCGCACCCGGCGTCGTTGAGCACCTCCACTGCGCCGGTCATCATTTGAAATAGCAGGTCTTCGACTTTGGCCTCCAGGCCCGGGGGCACGGTGGCAATGGCCGTGGCGGATTGGGGCTCACCGCCCATGGCAAAAATATCGCCCAGCGCATGGTTGGCCGCCACTTTGCCAAACAAGTAAGGGTCGTCCACAAACGCCCTGAAAAAGTCCACCGAATGCACCAGCGCCTTGCCCGGCGGTACACGCACAATGGCCGCGTCGTCAGGGTCGTGCAGGCCGATGAGCACGTCGTCGCGCTGCACAACCTGCAACTGGCCCAGCGCCCGCGACAGCACAGTCGAGCCCACTTTGGCGCCGCATCCACCACAGCGCATGGCAATGGCCGAGATGGCCTGCAGCGACTCCTCCTGGCTCAGTGCCAACTGGCTCGCGGCAGGGACCGGGGCGGTGCTCCTGGACGCCATGTCGGGAAATTCCGAGAACTTGCGCATGAAGTCGCGGTCAATCCGGTCTTTCCAGCGCCAGACCCAGTCGCCCGCAAAGCCCAGCGAACCGCGCGAGGCCACGGCATAGCGGTTGCCGGTGCTGATGAGTGCCAGCCAGCTGCGCTGCGGCCGGTAGGGCTCGAGCGCCTGCCCCTGAAGGCTGCGTCGCAAGTTATCGGCCAACGGCGGGCCCATGCGCACGGCAAACACACCAGCTTTCTCCAGCGGGCGACCCTGCAGGGCGGCGATGTCGCCCGCGGCAAAAATGACCGGGTCGGTCACGGTTTGCAAGGTGTCGGTGACCTGAATGAAGCCTCCGGCGTCCAGTGCCAGCCCGGTACCCTGCAGCCACGGTGCGCCGCCGGCCTGGGTGACCCACATGATCTCGTCGGCTTCCACCACCAGGCCGTTGGCGCACAGCAGGCGGCCAGACTCCACTTGGGTGACTTGGGCGTTCAGGTGCATTTCAACCGCTCGCTCAGCCAACACACGTTCAAAGCGCTGGCGTACCCCGGCGTTGTGGGTGGGAAGCACGGTGGTGCCTGAGCTCATCAACACAAAGGTCAGCAAATCCGGGTTGCGGCCCAGCGCCTGCAGCTCCTGGCGCAGGCGGTATTGCATGGACAGCAGCAGCTCCACACCGCCAGCGCCTGCGCCCACCACGGCAATGCGCAAGTTGCCTTCGGTGTGCGCCTTCACCCGACCCAGTAGCGCCAGCCAGCGCTGGTTGAAGCCGGTGATGGGTTTGACCGGGACGGCAAATTCTGCTGCTCCCGCAATACCACTCAGGCGCGGGGTGGAGCCAATGTTGATGGACAGTCGGTCATAGGGCACTGGCGGGCGGTTGCGACACAGCACCTTGTTGGCAATGCGGTCAATGCCAACCACTTCGTCCCGGAACAGCCGTGCCCCGGCAAACACGGCCAGGCGAGCCAGGTCGATGTGCACCTCGTCGTAGCTGTAGTGGCCGGACACATAACCCGGCAGCATGCCCGAGTAGGGCGTATGCACATCAGTGCAGATGACGGTCAGGCGCACGCCGGGTTCGGGCTGCATGCCAAAACGCTTGAGCACGCCCACATGACTGTGGCCGCCGCCGATGAGCACAATGTCGCGGGCGATGGGTTGGGAAGAGGTTTGCATCAGTTGGTTCTATTTTGAAGTGTGAGGTCGTCCACGAGCCGGTGCAGCGACACGCGCTCGGCCTCGGAAGAAAACAACGGCGCGCGGGCGGCGCACTGGATCTGCAGGCGCGCCAGGAGGTCGCCGCTGCGGCTTTGGCGCAGCAGGGCCACCAAGCCTGGCGCGTCGTTCCAGTCAAAGTAACCTGCATAGTCGGCACCCAGCATGCCGACATTGCCATCAATGCGCGAGGCCAACACGGGCGTGCCCGAGCGCACGGCCTCCATCACCACATGCGCACCGCCTTCCATGCGGCTTGTGTGAATGAGCAGGTGCGCGCGCTGAATCCGCCGGCGCGTGGCTTCATGCGCCAATCCGCCCAGCCAACGGTAATGCGGGCAGGCAGCGGCTGTGGCTTGCGCCTGCGTGGCCAGGGCGGCGTCCAGCGGGGCGCCGATGTGGTCGATCAAAATTTGATCAGCGGGGGCCAGCAGGCAGGCAGCGTCAAACAATGTGGCGGGGGATTTTTCTTCTCGCAGGTGGCCCACCATCACGGCGCGCAAATGGCGGGTTGGCTTGGGCAGCGTGGCGCGCGGGGGCGTGGACTGAAAAATCACACTGGCCTTGGTGCGCAATTCGGGGGTGAGAGCGTCTGGCCCGCGCTCTTGCAGCAGCACCAGGCGCTGGGCGAGTTGCAGCGAGCGCCGGGCTTGGGGATCAGTCTGGATGTCGCGGTACAAATCGGTGCCGGTCAACACCACGGCCAGGCGGGGGGCGGCTGGGTCATTGGGGTTGCTTGTGGCGTCGGTTTTGCTTTTGACGTTGTCCGTGTTGTTTTCATTGCTGTTGCCGTGCGTCGCTCCTCTTACCGTGCCGTGCGCCTGCGCCCAAGCGGCAATCGATGGGGCAGACCGGCGGGCGTGCAGCGCCAACATGACAGTGTCGTTTGCGGCGTCCGGCCCGTCAGGCCAGTGGTTGGTGATGCGCACGCGGTGGGGGCGCAGTAAGCGCTGCCAGCGCTGGGCGGTTTGCCAGTTGCCGTTGTTGGCATCGGCCAGAGCGGGGCTGACGATCACGATACGCTCGTTCATGGATGCCACCCGGCCGTGCCAGACTCAAAACACCGAATTTTGGAGGAAAATTGATCTCTAGCCGGCGTATCCCATGCCTGGGTAGCTATACAAAGCATAGTGTTTTAAAGCTCAGGCACTCGCCCATAGCACGGCAAACCGGCCTTGCTCTGGCGTGGCGGCGTCGGTCCAGGTCACGGCTTGACCAAACCCGGCCTCGCGTAGCAACTGAGAGAAGCCATCAATCGTCCACTTGTACGAGTTCTCGGTGTGAATGCGCTCGCCCTGCGCAAACGTTCGCTGCCCGCCCGGCCAGTGCACGGTGAGGTCGCGATGCGCGGCCAGATGCATCTCGATGCGCGACTCGTCCGTGTTGTAAAGCGCCACATGGCCCCAGTCCGCCAGGCGCAGGTCGCTGCCCACCAGCCGGTTGATGTGCGAGAGCAGGTTGCGGTTGAACGCGGCTGTGACCCCCAAGGCGTCGTCATAGGCAGCCTCCAGTTCCGCACTGTCTTTGATCAGATCCACCCCGATCAGTAACCCGCCGCCCGCCACCGGTCCGCAGGCTTGGTGCACTTGGCGCAAAAAGGCCAGCGCCTCGGTGGGGGTGAAGTTGCCGATGCTCGAACCCGGGTAAAACAGCACGCGCGGCGCAGCATCTGGCGCGCCCACCTCGGGAGGCAAGTTCAGCGTTTGCGAAAAATCCAGCCCCACGCCCACCATGTCGAGTGCCGGATACTGGCGCTGCAGGCAATTGAGCGCATTGCGCAGGAATTCAACCGAAATGTCCACCGCCACGTATCGGGCCGGGATAAAACGGTCAAACAGGCTGGCCGCCTTGTTACAGTTGCCCGCGCCCAGGTCGATCAGCGTGGCACCCGCAGGCACCCGCTGCGCCATGGCACCGCCATGCGCCTCAAAAATCGCGGCCTCGGTGCGGGTGGGGTAGTACTCGGGTAGCTCGGTGATGGCCTCGAACACACGTGAGCCCAGCGCGTCATACAAAAACTTCGGTGACGTGCTGGCGCCGCCTGGCTGCGGGTTGGCGGTGAGCCCTTGCAGCAGCTCCTGGCGCACGGCCTCCAGTTGCATGTGGTGAATCTGGATGAACTGGGGCGTTTTCATGGGCGAGGGCAGCTGACGAAGCCGTTATGGGAGCTGTTGAGAGCCTGAGTCTACTCAAAATATAAAGAACGCCTGATATTTGAATCATCAGGCCTGTGAGTCATATTTTGATAGTGACCAAGGGAACGAATACGCCGGCTGGAGGCCAATTAAGGCTTGGGCTTGGCTGCAGCCACCTGTTTGGCCTGTTCCTCGCCGCTTTGGTAGTGCGGCACTCGCAAAACCAGGCGCTTGGTGCGCTGGATGAAGCTGTTGCTGCCCTTCACCTCTTCGGCCCAGTACTTGTCGGCCAGCGCGATGTTGGTTTTCTCATTCAGCAAAAATGCGTCTTTGGAGCCCTGACCACCAAAGATATACAGCTTGCCGTCGTTCATCTTCCAGCTGTCGGCGTCCCCGCCCCAGGGGATGCCAAACATCACGCCATTGGCGCAGTAGCCGCCGTATTGCGGCAGGTACTTGGCAGGCGACTGGTCAAAGGCGGCTTTGCTTTGGGCGCTGGCAAACCGGAAATCCACGCCCTCATAGGCGCTGCGAAATTCGGGCTTGCCCTGCACGAAGGCGCCTTGGGTGAAGTAGGCGGTGACGTCAGCGCCCTTTAAAAACAGGCGTTCCTCGGGACTGTCGACCACGGCGTTCACGGGTTTGTAACTGCCTGAAGGGTTTTGCGCCACCATGGCGCCACAGCCTGCCAGGGTCACCAGGGACACGGCCATGGTCAAAGCCGCCACAGGGCGGTAAAGGCGAGAAAGATTCATATTCCATACTCCGAAAAAATGGATGCAGTCTGCCTTAAACCGCCCATTGGGCCGCGGGCGCTGCCAAATAGTCTTGCTGCCTGTCGGCATATGGCGCCGGCCAGCCCAGGAGGGCGCTGGCGCGTTCGCAGTCGGCACGCAGGTGCGAAGCATCCACGGCCGCCAGATGCAGGATGCCGTAGCGGTAGCTGCCCAGCCACTTGAAATCGCGCGCCACCTGGCTGGGTGTCTTGGCAAAGCAAAACAGCAGCGCGTCAGGAAACTGCTGCACCAGAGCGTGTTGCTGGCCCCGGCTGGGCTGATGCACCGGCGTGTCGGGCGCAAAGCTGCGATACACAAAGCTGGCCGCTGCTCCGGCGGTGGGTGCGGCGCGGGGCAGCAGGGCCGGGTCTTGCCCGTGCGCCAGTGCCAGTGCCACCTCATGCAGGTCAAGCCCGAGCACGCGCAGGTAGAGGTCTGAGAACTGGGAGGCCAGGCGCGGGTTGAACTCGATCACGCCCAGGGTGTCGTGCGCGGCATCGTAAAAAAACTCCATGTTGAACAGCCCGTGGGTGAACCCCACCGCCGTCAAAAAGCGCCGCGCCACGTCCAGCGCCCGGGCTTGAATGTCGGTCCCCAGCCGGCTGGGAAACTCAAAACGCATGAAGGCCTGGGTGTGGGGGTAATGCACGGCGTCCACCACGCCCAGGGCATGGACCTGGCCGTCAAAAGCGTAGCCATCCAGGTTGTACTGCAGGCCCTGCATGGGTTGCTCCAGCAGCATGTTGTGGGCGCTGCCCGCGTCGGGCAGGCGCTGGCACACCACGCGCTCAAAAGGTTCCACTAAATGGCGAATGACCCACAGCTCCCACAGACCAAAGCGGGTGTGGGCCTGCAGCTCGTCGCGGTTGCGCACGGTGCGGGCCAGCACCGAGAACGCGGCCTTGACGGGTTTGACAAACGCAGGGTAGCGCAGGCCCTCGGGCACGGCTTCGTTGTATTCGGTGTTCAGGCTGACAAAGCCGCATGTGGCCTCGGGGCAAACCTCGGCCAGCACATGGCGGGCATACAGCTTGTGTTGGCACGCCAGCACGGCCGCTACCGGTGTGCCGGGCCAACCCATGCGCTCGGCCAGGAGGGCCGCAGCCAGC
>JAUXQA010000044.1 GCA_030683195.1 Rhodoferax sp.
CCAATCACCAAACCTGGGTTGGTGCAGAACTGCCCCGCACCCATTGCCACCGATGCCGCGAGCTCTGTTGCCACCTGTTCGCCGCGCACGCCTAGTGCGCCCGGCAATACCACCACCGGGTTGATGCTGCTCATCTCGGCAAATACCGGAATGGGATGGGCACGCGCTGCTGCCATGTCGCACAGGGCTCGGCCACCCCGCAGGGAGCCGGTGAAGCCAACGGCCTGAATCGCGGGATGCTTGACCAGCCATTCGCCAACGCCACCGCCATAGACCATGTTGAATACGCCCGCTGGCATTCCCGTCCGGTCGGCGGCTCGAAGAATGGCATCGGCCACCCCTTCGGCCGTTGCCATGTGCCCACTGTGCGCCTTGAACACGACCGGGCAGCCCGCCGCCAGCGCGGCGGCTGTGTCGCCGCCCGCCGTAGAGAATGCCAGCGGAAAGTTGCTGGCTCCGAACACGGCCACTGGTCCCACGCCAATGCGGTATTGGCGCAAGTCAACGCGTGGCAAAGGTGTGCGCTGTGGCTGCGCACGATCGATGCGGGCGCCGATGAAATCCCCGCGATGCAGCACTTTGGCGAACAAGCGCATCTGCCCGCTGGTTCGGGCTCGCTCACCTTGAATACGAGCGGTGGGTAGGGCTGTTTCACGGCATACGGTGGCGACAAAGTCATCGTCAAGCGCATCCAACTCGTCGGCAATGGCCTCGAGAAACTCGGCCCGGCGCATCACGGGCAGACTGCGGTAGGCCGCAAATGCGGCCGCCGCTGCCTGGGCCGCTGCATCCACTTCCTGTGGCGTTGCTTCTCTGAAGTGCTGAGGCAGCGCCTCGCCCGTGCGGGCATCCACACTGCGCAAGATGGTGGCTCCGGCCGCGCTGCGATGGCCACCGATGTAGTTGTAGCCTGTGCTGTCCGTCATGACGATATCCTTTGTGGTGATTGGGCCGGGCGAACCGGGCTGTCCGGGTGCAGATTCTAGGAACGCATGCGACATTTTTCCAATGAAAAATTAGCGCCAACCGATAACCAATCGTTATGATTTTTGGCGCGCTCTCACGCACCCTGCCCAGTCCGGAATCAGTCGGCCGGCTTGCGGTTGACCAGCACGATGCCCACCGCGACCAGGATCAGGGCTGCGATCAAATTCAGTGTCACCGGCTCGTTCAGCCAGAGAGTGCCAAAGAGCAGAGCAAAGACGGGGGTCAAAAATACAAAGGCCGAGATTTTGGTGGCCGGGTAGCGCCCCAGCATCCACATCCACGCCAGGTAACTGGCAAAAGCGCCCACCACGGTTTGCAGCACCAGCGAAGTGGTGGCGAACGCACTGAATTGCCAGACCCAACGCTCGCCCAGCATCAGCGAGAGCACCGGCAGCGTCACCGTGCTCACACTCACCTGGTAGAACAGCAGTTTTTCAGGGCTCACCCGGGTCAGGCGCGAGCCGCGAATGACCACGGTGGTCAGTCCCCACATCATGCCGGCGGTGAGCGCCAAAAGGTCGCCCAGCCATTGATCGGGATGGCTGGCCGCGCCCAATCCGTCGCGCAAGGCAAACACGACTGCGCAGAAGGCCAGCCCCAGTCCCAGCCATTGGACCGGACGCAGCCGCTCGTCGGTGACAAACAGCGGCAACAGCACCGCCACCCAGAAGGGGGATGTATAGAGAAACACGGTCAGTCGCGAGGCGGCTGAATACTGCAGGCCCGCGTAGAGGCAGGCAAATTCGGTGGCAAAGAGCGCACCTGCCAGGAGCCCGGCGGCCAGCGTGCCATCCCGCTCAAACAAACGCACGCCGCGCCAGCGCGCCCAGAGCCACAGCAGCGCGCTAGCGCCTGCAAAACGAATGGCCGCCTGAAAAACCGGCGGCAGGTCAGGAATGGTGGCTTTCACCAGCACCTGCTGAAAGCCCCAAAACAGGCAGCAGCCCAAAAGCAGGCTGATGGCGAGGGCGTCGAGGTGGTCTTTGCGCTGGGTCATGAGGCAGGGTGCTTTGTTGACAACAAAAGGCTGTTGCAGCCAGCGGGCAAGCCTATCAGAACACGCGCAGAACCTGTGTCACCTTCAAGTCCAGCGCGCCTTGAATGCGCTTGAAGTAGGACGTATGGGCATCCGAGCCACTGGGCCAGTTGGCCAAGAACGCGTGCTCAAACAGCGAGTGGTCGTAGTCCACCGCCAGGGCGTCGATGTGAACACCCGCCGTGCGCGTGCCGTACAAGGGCGCATGCGGCGAGGGTCCAACGCCAATGCGCGTGATGATGCCCGCAAGTGACCCGTGTAGATTGGGCATGCCTGCGGCGCCGTTGTTGATCACCACAGGGGCTTGGCTGTGCTTGACCAGTTGACGCAGCACGGGCTGGCAGGTGTGGGTGGAGGCAAACACATCTACCTGGGCTTGCTCAAAGGCCGCCAACAGCGCGGGCTCCTGGGCCGGGTCGCTCAGTACGTCAATGTCAAAGCCCCAGCCGGCGAGCGAGTCGGCGTCACCATGCACCACAGCCACCCGGCAGTCACCCACCTGGTAACGGGCAAACAGGGGCAAGGTGGCCAGTTGCGCCTGGATGGCGGGGTGGTGTGCGGCCGTGGTTTTGAGCCGGGCGTGGATCCGGTTGGACCGCTCCACCACGCTCATCTCCACATGGTCCGGGTAGGCGCAGCCGCAGCCGGACTCGTCACTGTCAGCCAGCAGCTCGGCTTCGACGTTTCCAGCGATGGCGTGGTGCGTCAGCACCCGGTGGTTGATGGCCTCAAAACCGGCGTCATCGACATTGAACCAATTGAAGTCACCGTTGAAGCACACCGTGACCGGTCCGGTCTCACACGCGGCCAGAGCCTCGACAGTATCAAGTGCCTGCAGGTTGCCGTAAAGCCCGCCTACAACATACAGGGTTTGCGCCTCCCGGGTGGGCGCGCTGGCCAGCGCTTGGGCACCATAACGGTAACGGATCGGGCAGGTGCGCCCGGGCAGGTCGGTCATGAGGATGCCTCTATGGATGAGTTGGATCGGATCTTCAGCGCCACGGGCCGTTGTGGGTCTTGGGATAGCGGCGTGGCCCGATACAACTCGGCCAGCAGCGCATCATTCACCTTGGCTACCGGCAAATCGAACGCGATGCGCCCGGCGCGCAGGCCGATCACGCGATCTGCCAGGCCTTTCAAAAGTGCCGGGTTGTGCACCACGGTGATCAGGGTCGCGCCTTGGGCCGCCTGCGCCAGCAGCTGGCACACGTCAAGCGCCGCCGCAGGGTCCAGCGCCGCGGTGGGCTCGTCGGCCAGGATCAGCCGGGGTTGCTGCACCAGGAGCCGGGCCAGCGCCACCTTTTGGCGTTCACCACCCGAGAGTTGATCGGCCCGGGCGGTGGCCCGGGCACGCAGCCCGACCGCCTGTAGCGCTGCGCTGGCCTGGGCGTGTTCTGTCGCGGTGAAGTGGCGGCTCCAGCGGCGCCAACCGGTGATGCGCCCCAGCGCGCCCATCAGCACGTTGTCCAGCACGCTGACCCGGCCAACCAGATGCAGGCCCTGCAAGACCTGGCCCACCTCCAAGCGCAGCGCGCGCAGGTCAGCAGGAGCCATTGCGCTGTGCAGCGAGTGCCCCAGAACCTCCACCCGGCCTTGTGTGGGCGGCATGAAGCCGGTCAGGGCCCGCAATAGCGTTGATTTGCCCGCGCCGTTGGGACCGACAATGCCCACGCGCTCCCCCGGCTGCACCCGCAGTTCGGCAATTTCCAGCAGGGTGCGTCCACCGGCGGCACACACCAGCGAGTCCATGGCAATGGCGGGCGCGCTCACAGCAGCGCCACCCGGATGCGGCGGCTCATGGCGTCAAACGAGGCCACCAGAATCACCACCACGATCAACACCGTGGACAGGCGGCCCCACTGGAACAAGGACGTTGCCTCCGTGATGAGCAGGCCCAGCCCCCCGGCGCCGATGATGCCCAGAATGGTGGAGTCCCGGATGTTGAATTCCCAGATATACAAGTGGCTGGAGATGAACTGCGGCATCACGGCCGGCCAGATGGCGTGCAAAAACACCTGCACGGGCGTGGCGCCCACACTGCGCACCGCATTGACGGCCGCCATGTCCAGCGACTCGATGGCCTCGGCAAACAATTTGCCATAGGTACCCATGGAGTGCAGGCCGATGGCCAGAATGCCCGCCGTAGGGCCCAGGCCGACGATGCCCACCAAGACCAGCCCGAACACCAGCGTGTGAATCGAGCGCACCACATCCAGAATGCCTTTAGCCAGCCAGGCCAGGGGCCGGGGCGCGGCCAGGTTGCGGGCGGTCAGCAGCGCCAGGGGCAATGAGAGCAACGCGCCCAGCAAAGAGCCCAGGGTGGCAATGCGAAGCGTGGTCCAGGTCGCCTCGCCAAGGCCCGCCAGGTAGTGGCGTTCCACCTCCTGGCGGTTCTCTAGGCGCAGCAGGGTGCCGTCGTCGCTGCGGTACTCCAGCGCCGGGTTGCCCAGCCAGACATCCAGAAAACTGGGGTGGGCAAAGTCTGTGGCGGTTTTCAGGAGGTTGGCAATGGGGTTGCGGCCCAGGGACAGCTCGCCCTCCTGGATGAGCGACCCCAGGCACAGAGCCACCAGCAGGGCGTAGGCCAGTGCCAGCCAGCCCGTGCCATAACGTGTGCTCGATCTCACTTGGCGGTCAATATCCCGGTAGCCAGACCGGCGTCCCGGATCGGCTTGTAAAAGCTGTTGTCCCGGTTGACAAAGCCGGTGTAGTGGGGTGGCAGCAAGTTGGGCTGGGTCTTTTGGGCCTCACCCACCTTGCTCAGGACCGCCTGAAGCTGGGCCACCAGCACCTTGTCGGCAAACAAGGTCTTGCTTACCGCCACCGCGTCGTTGGGCAGCGGGGATGATTGCCAGATCACCACCGACTGCGCCGCCTTGATCAGGCCCTGCTCGATCATCGCGTTGCGGTTCCGGTTGTAGTCGGCCCCTGCGTCCAGCACACCCTGAGCCACCTGGGTCTCAATGGCCTGGTGCTTGGTGTGGATCACCTTGCTGAAATAGGTGGCGGGGTTGATGCCCTGGGTCATGAAATAGTGCGTCGGGATCAGGTAGCCTGAGGTGGAGCCCTTGTCGCCAAACGCAAAGGTCTTGCCCTTGAGGTCGGCCACCGTCTTGATGCCCGAGTTGGGGTGTGTGACGATGATGGCGAAATACTCAGGCTTGTCGTCATACAGGATGGTGGAGACCACCTGGGCGCCGGCCTCGTTGTTGGCCAGCACATAACCCCAGGGGCCCATCAAGGCGATGTCGGTTTCGCCGGCCGCCAAAGACTTGGCCAGGCCCTCCCAGCTGTCCACAGTGCGCAACTCCACCGGTCGCTTGAGTTGGGCAGCCAGGTAGTTGGCCAGCGGGCGGTAAGTGGCGTCGTTTTTGTCTTTGTCAGGCTGGAACAGGCCCACTCCAAATTTGAGGGGGGGCTCGGCAGCCAGTGCGCTGGCCGCCACCAGGGCGGTAGCCAAAGCGGTGAAGAGTCGGGGCAACAGGGTCATCAGGATTCCAGTGTGTTCAGGGTTGGGTGGGAGGGGTGAAGTCCGGGTGGGCGATCCACCCAGGTGGCAAGGCCAGCAGATCGTCGGGTTCATCCACGTCGCGCAAGGTAGTCATCAGGTGCAGCGTCCAGGAGATGGCGGCTGCGCGGCGCCGGGTCTCGGCGGCTACAGCCGCTGTGCTCCAGGGCATGTCATCAAAGAGGCTGCCGTGAAACTGGTTCAGGCCCAGCAGCGCGTAGCCCCCGTCCAGCGTGGGGGTCAGGCAGGCGTTGTGGCTGTGCAAACTGGCCGCTGCGCGCTGCAGATGAGAGGCGTCCATTAGCGGGCAATCGGTGCCGATGAGCAGCACCGATTCACCCCGGCCCAAGGTACGTTGGGCAGCCCGCGCCATGCGCTCACCCAGGTCGCCTTCGCCCTGGTCAGACCACTGCAACCGGGGTGGCAGCGCCAGCGCAGCCCAGGCAGGGTCATGCTGGTTGGGTGCGGCACACAACTCCACCGGGCCCACCCCGGCTTGCAGGGCAATGTGCACTGCGTGGCGCAGCATCTGTTGCGCCAGCGCGGCGGCACCCTGCGCGCCCAAAGCGGGTATCAGCCGGGTTTTGGCGTAGCCAGGCCGGGGCGCCTTGGCGATGATGACGATGCGCACCTGCGCTGCAGCGGCGCTCATCGGTAAGCCTGCGCCAGCACGGCGGGCGCCACCCCGCGCCAGTAAGCCCAGCGCAGGCGCCACATCAGCACAATCGTGGTCCAGACCCCGCGTGTCTCCCAGCGTCGCCCGGAGGTGGCCACGCGCGCACGCAGACACACGGGCCTGGAGAAAGTGCCCAGACGGCGCGACAGCTCAATGTCTTCCATCAGCGGCTGCACCGGAAAGCCATCCACCGCCTCAAAAGCCTCGCGGCGCATGAACATGGTTTGGTCGCCCGTGGCGATGCCGGTGAGTCGGGAGCGCCAGTTCATCATGTGGGACACCACGCGCAGCATGGCAGGGCGCCCAGCAATGAGCACGTCAAACCGGCCCCAGCAAGGGGTCTCGGCCAGCCCGTTGCCAATGAGGTCCAGCGCCCCCTCGGGCAGGCGGGTATCGGCATGCAAAAAGACCAGGATGTCACCTGTGGCGTGGGCCGCCCCGGCGTTCATCTGGATGGCCCGGCCCCGCTCGCTGCCAATCACTTGCAAGCCGGCGTGTCGGGCCAGCTCGGGGGTTGAGTCGTGGCTGCCACCATCTACCAGCAGCACTTGCGCACCGGCGCGGGACAAGGGCGCGAGGTGCGCGGCCAGCTGCATCAGCCCGGCGGCCTCGTTGAGCACTGGCACGATGATCGAAAACGTGGGGGATGGCACGTCAATGACCCGCCAACTACTCGTGCAAGGCTCCGCCGCAACTGCTGCCTTGCCCGGCCGTGCAGCCATAGCAATGGTCTGCTACCCGGATGGATTGCCCGGCGGGGTCAAAGTTCAGCAGCTCACGCAAGTGCGGGCGGCTGATGAATTCTGTGGTGGAGGGGTTGTTCAGCGGCAGGCCGAGTTGCTGGTTGAAGTCGCAGTCATACAAGTAGCCCTGGTAGTCCACGCTGATGAGGCTGCGGCACATCACGCCGGCCAGGTTGCTCTGGGCGTAGTTGTCGCGCAGCAGCTTCATGTAGGGGTTGAACTGGCCTTTGGAGATAAGCATGGAGCCAAAGCGCTGGATCGGCATGTTGGCCAGAGCAAACAGCTCATTGAAGACAATGCCAAAGTGGCTGTGCAGCTCGCGCTTGTAGTCGGCCTGCAGTTTTTCCTGGTTTGGAGGGAGGGAAGGGCCCTGCGGGTTGTAAACCAGGTTCAGCGACAAATTGCTGCCAAGCTGGCCGTAGCCCAGGGCGTTAAGCTGCTGCAAGGCGGCAATGCTTTTGTCAAACGTGCCTTCGCCGCGCTGCTTGTCCACGTTTTCCAGCGAATAACATGGCAAGGAGGCCACCACCTCCACTTGTTCGCGCGCCAAAAAGTCAGCCAGACCTTCCTGGCCGGGCTCAAACAAAATGGTCAGGTTGCAGCGGTCAATCACCCGCACGCCCAAGGCCCGTGCCGCGCTGACCACCTGCCGAAACGCCGGGTGCATCTCGGGGGCGCCGCCGGTCAGGTCCAGGGTCTCAATGCCCTGGCTTTGCAGGGCCTGGAGTACCAGCGCCAGATTGGCGTCGTCCATCATCTCGGTGCGGTTGGGGCCAGCGTTCACATGGCAATGCACACACGACTGGTTGCACATGTAGCCAAGGTTGACCTGCAGCGTGGTGAGCCGTGCGCGGTGAATGGCAGGGAACCCGGTGACCTGGAGCAAAGGTAGTGTGGCGTGCATGGCGGTAATTGAATAATCTTGAAAATATGCTGAAAGTGAGGCGTCGGGGTCGGTTCCCCGCTGGCGGCAGGGCCTATTTGTACCC
>JAUXQA010000046.1 GCA_030683195.1 Rhodoferax sp.
GAGAGAGTGCCGCTGTCTTCTGCGCTGTACTGCTCGCCTATGCGCTTGAGGTTACCCACCTCGCGCATGATCAGTTCAATACTTTTGAGCACGTGTTGCCCAGGTTCCGTGACGCGTTTGAGGCGTTTGCCGTGGCGGGCAAAAATCTCGATGCCCAGTTCCTCCTCCAGTTCAATGATGGCTTTTGAAACGCCGGGCTGCGAGGTGTGCAGCGACTTGGCGGCTTCGGTCAAATTGAGGTTGCGTCGTACGGCCTCTTGAACAAAGCGGAATTGGTGAAGGTTCATATTAAATTTCAACTAAGAATGAAATTTATTATGCCTCACGAGAATAAAGTTTTAGAGGCCTGCGTACTCAAGACAGTGCAATTTTCGCCATCAGTTCAATCACTTGGGCGTGCTCGCCCATGGCTAGTTTTTGCTCAAATTCAATTTGCGGGTGTTGAGCTCTGAGTGCTGCCATCAACAACGGCAGGTCCTCTCGCGCATGCCGCCCTACGCCCAAAAACATGGGCACTACCGTAATTGACACGACGCCCAGGCTGGCGAGGTCGGCCGCGGTGCTGGGGAGGTCAGGTTCGCTCAGTTCAAGGTAGGCGCAACGCACCTGAACTTCAGGGGCAATCGCCCGAATCTGGCTGGCAACCGCCTCAATCGGCAGGCGCCAGAGGGGGTCGCGTGAGCCATGCCCAAACAGAATGGTGGCCCGTGCACTGGGTGAACTCATGGAGACCTTGTTTTGTGTAAGTTGGATCGAGATCTGCGGTGCGCTTATCGTCGCAAGACCAACCATCCAAAGGCGGCGAGCGACAGCAGCGAGTAAATCATGCCCGGCAGGGCGGCCGTGAGCCAGGGCTGCCAGTTTTGCAGATTGCCCATGTAGCCAAAAACGTTGTTGAGCAAGAAGAAGCTGATACCGGCCATGACCCCGCCAAAAACATAGGCGGTGATGCCGCTTGAGCGGAAATGAAGATAAGCAAAAGGCAGGGCCAACACCACCATCACGAGGCAACTCAAGGGGTAGAAGACCTTACGCCAAAACTCGATCTCATATCGCTGGGAGCTTTGTGCATTGGCGTCGAGGTGCTGAATGTACTGAAACAGGGCAATTGTGCTCATCCGGTCGGGCTTGAGGAGGGCCGCCGAAACCATCTCAGAGGTGATCTCTGACTGCCAGCGGTAGGTTTCCAGATGCGTTCGCTTGATTTCTGCATTGGCCTGGCCTCGCAATGAAAACTCGGTTCGATCCACGCCGCTGAGTTGCCACGCGCCATCCCCAGGCAGGCGAGCGGTTTGGGCCTGAGTCATGGACATTAGAAAACCCTGCTCATCGAATTCAAAAATGCGGACACCCTGCATGCCGCCATCAGGTTGCAGCGCGCCGACATTCACAGAATAGCGACCCTCGGCCTGTTTCTCTCTTAACCACGCGCCTGTTTGGCCCACCGTGATGTTGCCTTGGTAACGTGCTTTGAGGAGCTGGGCGCTGCGGTCCGCCAATGGCGAGAGGTAGTCCCCAATAGCAAAGGTCAGGACCACAAACCCCAGCCCGAGCAGCGACAGTGTTTTCAAAGCCAGCCAGGGGCTCAGCCCACTGGTCCTCAAAATAGTGAATTCTGAATTGTGTGCCAGGCGCGCCATGACGAAAATAGTGCCAATCAGCACTGCAATTGGCAGCAGCTGGTAGAGGTGGCTGGGAATCATCAGCGCAATGTAGGCCAGGGCGGGTGCAACGCCATAGCCTGTTGCAGCAAAACGCTCCATGGCCTGAATTTCTTCAATCAAATCGAAGAAGAAGAAGAGGGACAGAAAACCCAAAATGACAAACGACACCGCATAAATCACTTCGCCGTAGATCAGGCGCCGAATGGTCTTCATTTGACGCTCCTGCCTAACAGGTAGCTGCGCAAATGCCAGTTGTTGTGTTCCTTGAGTAACAAGAGGCTGCCCAATACCAAAATGCCACCATGCAACGCCAAAGACCAGCTTGCAAAGCTCATCTTTCCCGAAGCAATCCAGCTCTGCCCCAGTCCCAGCAAGTTGTAATAGACCACAAAAGCAAGCAGGGCGAACACCAGGTTGGCGCTTCGTCCCACGCGGGGGTTGACGCTTGAGATCGCCAACCCAATGAGCACAAAATTAAGGGCAGCCAGAATGAGGCCGATGCGCCAGGAAAGTTCGGACAGGTTGGGCGCAGTGGGGTTCTTGATAAGGTCCACAGTCAGGCGGGTGTTGAGCGGGACAAAATCATTGGAGCCGAGGTTGCTGGTGCGCACCCGAACACCATATTCTTCAAATTCACTTATTTTGAGTTCGGATTTCTCCGTTACGCTCTCCAAACGCTGCCCGTTGGAAAGCAGCACGAACTGTTCATTGTTGATTTGCTCGATTCGACCGCTTTGGGCCGATGTCACGGTTTCCTTGCCATTTTCCGTGGTGGCAATAAAAACGTTGCTTCCGGTTTGCTTGCCTGGTTCGTTTTTTTCTATAAAAAACACGCGTTGTCCGCCAGCCGACTCCTGAAATTGACCGGGTTCAATGCGCTCGATATCACCCCGCTTCTCAAATTGGAACTTTAAAGTCTCAATTTCTTGCTTGGACCAAGGCAAAACGAACAATGCCAGCGCCGTGATGACCAAAAAAACAGGCCATGCGAATCGAAGCAGTGGCCCCATCAAAGAGATCAGGCCACGCCCGCTGGTAAACCAGATCACCATTTCACTCTCCCGGTACATGCGGGACACTGTTGAAATGATGGCGATGAACAAGCTCATGGTCAGCAAGGTGGGCAACTGTGCAAGTACGGTGTAACCCATGACCAGCAGCACGTCAGAGGGATTGAAGCTGCCTTGGGCGGCCCGCCCCAGCGTGCGAATCAGTGCCATTGTCATTACCACTGTCACCAACACAATCAAGGTGGCGCCAAAACTGCGCGCCAGTTCTTTGCGGAAGGAGGAATGGAATAACATGAGTGTTTGGGGTGCGGTGCGGCTGTCCACTTGAGGTCTGTCTGACACCAGCGCTTTTTAACCTGTGGAAAAGCTTAATTATGAACTTTGAATTGAAGTCCTTTGACCTGGCCGATGCAGCTAAAGAAAAATGTGATGCTTTGGTTGTTCTCATAGGTAGCGCATTCAAACCCGGCAAGGACGCACTATCGGCTTTGGCTGCCTCAGCGTTGAAGGCGGGTGATCTGGAAAACAAGGCTGGAAAAACTCTGGCGTTTTACCGTCCCGCCGGGTTGTCCGGCGTACGTTTGGTCATCGCTGGTGTTGGCGAAGGGACGGCCAAAGAAGTCCGCCAAGCCTTGATTGCATCGATTGCAGCAGTCAAGACTCCCACGCTGAAAAAGCTGGTGATCTGTTTTGCAGGTCCGTCCAGTGAAGCAGCAGTTCGTGCTGCCGTTTCCGCAGCATCAGATGCGACTTATGTCTACACCACGACCAAGTCCAAACCCGAGGGTCGGACCGTTCAGCGCGTGGTATTGGCCGGACCATTTGCGTCCAAACACCAAGCTGTCTTTGATCAGACTGTGGCAGCGGTCTTGGGTGTGGAGGTGGCGAAGGAGTGGGCCAACCGTCCTGCGAACTACGCCACACCCAGCTTGTTGGCCGGGGCAGCCAAGTCACTCGGCAAATTACCG
>JAUXQA010000047.1 GCA_030683195.1 Rhodoferax sp.
TGATGAACATGATCACCGCACTGGAGAGCAAGGACTTGCGAAACACGGCCAACAGGTCGCCCAATTTGAGTTCCCGGTGAATCACAAACCCCACCAGCAGCGCGTAAAACACCGCCACCACCGAGGCCTCCGTGGGCGTGAAAATCCCGCCGTAAATGCCGCCCAGGATGATGACTGGCATAAGCAGTGCCCAAGCGGCCTCTACCGTGGCGCGGCCCACTTTCAAGCGAGCATCGCCATCGTTTTTACCCAACCCCTTGAAGCGACACCAGAGATGCACAAACACCATCAGCGCAGCGCCAATCAGAAGGCCCGGCAGGATGCCGGCGATGAACAACTCGCCAATGGAGACCTCGGCAGCTACGCCAAACAAAATCATGGGAATAGATGGCGGAATGATCACCCCCAGCTCCGCTGAAGTGGCCTGCAAGCCGGCGGCAAAACCCACTGGGTAACCATGCTTGATCAGGGCCGGAATCAGAATGGAACCAATAGCGAAGGTGGTCGCCACCGAGGAGCCCGACACGGCGGCAAAGATCATGCAGGTGAGCACACAGGTCATCGGGAGACCGCCCTGAACGCCGCCCACCAATGACTTGGCAAAGCCGACCAAGCGGCGCGAGATACCGCCCGTCTCCATCAGATTGCCCGCAAGAATGAAAAACGGAATGGCCGCCAACGGAAATTTATCCAGTGCGCTGAACAACTCCTTGGGCGCCATGATGAGCTTGCTGTTGTCAAAAATGGCAAGGCCCAAAACGGCCGAGCCGCCAATGGACACCGCAATGGAGATGCTGAAGGCAAAACCCAGCAGCATGGTGATGAGCAATGTAATAGACATGGTTTCTCTTGTTGAGCGCAATTACTGGGCTGTGGAGAGTTCGTCGTCGCGCGGGTCGATGTGGTGGGCGATTACGGCCAAAAGCGCCAGCAGGGCACCCGCCGGTATGGCGCCGTAAGCCCAGCCCATGGAGAGGTCCATGCTGGCAAAGGTCTGAAAGCGCACCCGGCTCACCAGCTCAATACCAAACCAGGCCATCGTGCTCAAAAACACCAGATTGACCCCCGTGACAATCCAGCGAACCGCGCTGCGCCAAACGCCACGCGAGAGACGCAGCATCAGGTCCACGGAGACCAGCGAGCCGTTGCGAAAAGCCACCACAATGCCCAGCATCACCATCCAGATCAGCAGCCGGCGCATGGCCTCCTCGGTCCAAATGGAGGGTTGAGAAAACACAAAGCGGGTAATGACTTGCCAGATTCCCAGCAGGGAGATGAGCGCCAGCAAGGCACAGCCCGCGTACAGGCACAAGCCCGTGAACAGGCGATCGAGTTGGAGGATGAGCGTTTTCATGGGCTTGGTACAGCCGTCACCATCACAGCGAGGCATGAGAAGAAATCGGTCTTACTTCACCGCTTGAATGGCGGCAATCTTGTCGGCGCCAAACTCTTTGGCGAAGTTGGCGTAGGCGGGGGCTACCGCCTTGCGAAAGCTCTCGCTGTTGACGTTTTCGACAATTTGTACGCCGTCTTTGCGCAGTTCGGCCAAGCCATTGCGCTCATCGTCGTTAACTTTCTTGCGTTGCGCCTCAGCGCCCTTCTTGGCCGCTTCCTGGAAGATGGCCTTGTCGGAATCGGACAACTTGCTCCAGATATTGGGCGACACGATCAGGACGGCGGGTGAGTAGACATGCTTGGTCAGGGACAGGTGCTTTTGCACTTGCGACAGCTTGGCCGACAAAATCACCGGAATCGGGTTTTCCTGCCCATCCACAGTGCCTTGCTGCAGCGCCGTGAACACCTCGGGCCAGGCCATGGGCGTGGGGAGAATACCGAAGGACTTGTAGCCTTCCAGATGCACCTTGTTTTCCATCGTGCGGATCTTCAGGCCGCTGGCATCGCTGGCTTGAACAATGGGGCGCTTGTTGTTGGTCATGTGGCGAAAGCCGTTCTCGGTCCATGCCAACCCCACCAGGCCCTTGGCGGTCATTTTCTTGAGAAGGTCCTGCCCGAAGGGGCCATCCATCACCTTGCGCGCGTGCTCGTAATCGCGAAACAGGAAGGGAATGTCAACAATCTTGACCTCGGGCACAAAGTTGCCCAAAGCGCCAGTGGACGCATTCACCAGGTCTTGCGTGCCCAGTTGTACCGCCTCAATCATTTCGCGTTCGCCGCCCAGGGCGGCGTTGGGGAACTGCTGGCATTTGTAGCGGCCTTGCGTGCCTTTTTCGACCTCGTCACAAAACGCCACCGAGCCCACACCATAGTGGGAGTTGATGGCGGTGGAGTAGCTGATCTTCATAACGGTCTGCGCGCCAGCTGTGCCGGCAACGCCCAGGGCGATCAAGGCCGCAGCGGCGATAGTTTTGGTTTTGTGGTGCATGGGGTGTCTCCTCGGATTGAGTGGTTTGTCTGCGGATGGAACGAAAAAGCTCAGGTGATGCGCTGGATGCTGTCGGCGATCTCTTCGTGATCGAAGATTTTTTTCCAGTCGTCGCGCATCAAACGCGGCTTGCCATAAGTAATGGCCTTGTTGCACGCGTCTGAAAATTGCCCCGGGATCTGCTTGAAGATCACCGCGCTCAAGATGGTCATGTGGCCCAACAAGAAGTCTCGGGCGGCATCGGCGGGCACGCCGCGTGCCACCACCTCGTCCATGGCCTCGCGCATCACATCCAGCAAGGTCGCGCACACCGTCTCCGACAAACCGGGCTCCAGCAGAGCCATTTGTTCCACGGTGACGCGGTAGGACCGGTCAATCGGCTGGTAAATGGTCTTGGCAATGGCCTCACCCAAGTCAAACGCTGCCTCGGGCCCCTGCATCAGGGCGCTGACAATCGATTGAGGCGCAGCAACGCCACCAAAATAGTCCGGCTTGCCCTCAATGTGCGTCTTCGGATTGAAGATCGAAGGGTGGCACGGGTGGGCCACAAAGTACACGAGGTCATCGCGCTTGGGCAGGTGGCCCGCAAAGGGGGCCGCGGCATCGAGGGTCATTACCATCGTGCCCGGCTTGAGCCTGGGCGCAATGTCGGCAGCCAATTTGCCGATCAAGGTGTCGGGCACGGCCAGGATCACGACGTCCGCGCCGTTGATGGCCTCGTCCACGCTCAGGCACTCCACGCCCACCTCGTCGCGCAACCGCTGGCGACCGACCTCGCCGGGCTCCACATGCCTCACCTCAAAAGCCGACCCTTTCAGGTTCAGGGACAGGCGCACGCCCATCTTTCCGCCCGCTCCAAACAATGCAATCTTTGCCGTCATCAGTTCTCTCCTGTGTGTCCACCATGGCCCCAACTGGCCATGGGCTTCGTCCTTAAAGACATTGAAGTGGCATGATGGTATGACGACATGATCACCAGACCAACCGGGTTAACCCTAGTCTGAGAGCTGTAGTTCCCCGCTCGGGAGTTGATTGCTATTGTTTTTAGAAGCTCGTACCAATCAAGTTGACGGCTAGCGACTCATTCGTCTGGAATTTCGGTTGTTTTGGAGCCTCACAGGACCTTGATGCGCTGTCAACGCCTTGTCATGCATGGGTAATCTAGAGTCTCTACTCGCCACCTTTTGACTTGATCTTTTTATACTGATTTACGGGTAGTCGGCACGATTGCCCGCTTACAAAAATCAGGAGAAACCATCATGACTACTGTGTCCCCCGACATGCTCGCCCTGCAACGCCTGTACCACTTTGAAAAGACGGCACCCACCCGCATCGCCCTGACCCAGCCTATGGGTGACGGGACATCCCGGGACTTCACCTGGGCACAAGTCGCGGAACAGACGCGACGCATGGCCACCTACCTCAAGGCACAAGGGTGGGAGCCGGGCTCCAAAGTGGCCATCCTGTCCAAAAACTGCGCTTGGTGGCTGATGAGTGACCTCGCCATCTGGATGGCGGGCTATGTCTCGGTGCCGCTGTATCCCACGCTGGCGCACGACACGGTCAACCAGATCCTGACCCACAGCGAGGCCCGCGCCTGCTTTATTGGCAAACTCGATGACTGGGAAGGCATGAAACCTGGTGTGCCTGCCGGCCTGCCCTGCATCAGTTATGCGCTGTCGCCCCCTGATGCAGTCAAAAACTACCAAAGCTGGGATGCCATTTGCGCAAAAACGCCCCCCATGACGGGCGAAGTAATGCGCCCGGCCGACGAGTTGGCCACGCTCATCTACACCTCTGGCACCACGGGCAAACCCAAGGGTGTGATGCACAGCTTTGGCAACTTTGCTTGGGCGCTGGAGCAAGGCATCAAACGCATTCCCATGGGCGCGGACGACCGCATGTTGTCTTACCTGCCGCTGGCCCACGTGGTGGAACGCGTGCTGGTGGAGCATGGCTGGCTGCGCACCGGCATGCATGTCTATTTTGCAGAGTCGCTGGACACATTTGCGGCTGATTTGCAACGCGCCCGCCCCACCATCTTTTTCTCGGTGCCGCGTTTGTGGGTCAAGTTCCAGCAGGGCATTCACCACAAAATGCCCCCGGCCAAGCTCAACCGCCTGCTATCGCTCCCGCTCATTGGCTGGCTGGTGCGCCGCAAGATCCAAAAAGCTCTTGGCCTGGACCAATGCAAGTTCGCCGCTGGCGGCGCAGCACCCATGCCGGTGGCCCTTCTGCAGTGGTACCGCAAGCTCGGCATCCGGGTCAATGAAGGCTATGGCATGACCGAAAACCTCGCTCTGTCGCACCTGACCCTGCCCGGCCAGAACCAGGAAGGAACGGTAGGACCAGCCTACCCCGGCGTGGAAGACCGCATTGACCCCCAAACCGGCGAAATCCAGATGCGCAGCCCCGCGCTGATGCTGGGCTACTACAAAGAGCCCGAGTTGACCCGCGAAGTCTTCACCGCCGACGGCTGGCTGCGCACCGGCGACAAAGGCACGATTGATGCCCAAGGCAATCTGCGCATCACCGGGCGCGTCAAAGACCTGTTCAAAACCAGCAAGGGCAAGTATGTAGCCCCCGCCCCGATCGAAGACAAATTGGTCATGCACGAATCAGTTGAGGCCTGCGTCGTCACCGGCGCCAACCTGGGCCAGCCGTTGGGCATTGTGATGATCAACGCCGAGGCGGTTGCCCGCATCGCTGACCCGGTGGCCCGTACCGAGCTGCAAAGCTCGCTGGGTGAACACCTGAAGAGCATCAATTTGACACTCGATCCTCACGAGCAACTCAAATGCCTGGTGGTGGTCACCACCGCCTGGACCGTGGACAACGACCTCATTACCCCCACCTTCAAGGTCAAGCGCAACCGCATTGAAGACGCTTACGCAAGGCACTACGAGCGCTGGGAATCGTCAAATCAGCAGGTAATTTGGGAGTCGGCGTAACAAACAGCGACAGAGACTGACCGAACGCAGTTTCCAGGGCGCGTCATTTGGTTGACAATCGCGGGTTGACTTCACGTTTAATTCCATGACCGACACCACATCTGACGCGCCCATCCTTGTAGCCGAGTCCGCTCTGGCCACTGACACTGAGACATTAGTTGCTGTTGCAACGCCTGTGTCTGACCTGACACCTGTGCCCGCCTCCGCCCCCAAGCCTGCCAAAAAGCAAGACCGCATGCAAGCGGTTTTGCCGGTGCTGGAAAAATTGTTTGAGCTCTACCCCCACCTGTTTGGCGCCGAGTTTCGGCCCCTCAAGCTGGGCATTTACCAGGAGCTGCTGGCCGCTCACCCCGAAGAATTCAAGCGCGACACGCTCAAGGCTGCTCTGGGCCAACACACCCGGTCCACGCGCTACCTGCAAAGCGTAGCCGCAGGTCTGGGCCGTTTTGACCTGCAAGGCGCCGAGGTGGAAAGCGTGTCACCTGAACACGTGTACCTGAGTATTCTGGAATTGTTCCGCCGCCGTCAACTCCGCGCCCGGGAAGATTTGCGTCCCAAGCTCAAGGCCCAACTGATCGCCGCCTTTGAGGCATCAGGCCTGAGCCGCCAGGACTACATGGCGCGAGTGCAAAACAACGATCTTGACGCCAATGCCCTGCTGGAAGATGCCCTGGCCGAGGTGGACCAGAAACTGGCGCGCCAGGAGGCGTTGTTGCGCGCGTTTGATGCCAGCGGCAAGACGCTGGCGGAATTTGCAGAGATGTACGGCCTGGACCGCGCGGCCCAAGCCGGCCTGCAGACGCTGGATGGCAAGCGCCAGGCGCCCGCCGCCCAGCCCGAGCCCCAAGCTCAGTGAGTCGTTGACACGGGCAGGTGATGAATGTCGTCTTCCCGCGGCACCAAAATCCACATCAACAGGTAGACCAGCAGTCCGGTTCCGCCCAGCAACAGCAGCAGGGTGAAAACCAGGCGCCACAGCCAGGCATCCATGCCACTGAAAACGGCCAACCCGCCGCAGACGCCGCCCAGCCAGGCATCGCTGCGAGAACGGCGCAGGCCGTTGAGCGCCGATATTTTTGAAAGCGGCGCTTCCGACGCCGGCTGCAGGAGCCGCGCCTTGGCTTGCGCAAACTCGGTCTCAGTCAAGCTGCCGCGTGCGCGCATTTGTTCAAGTTGGGTGAGTTGTTCAGCGAGTGTCATATCGGGCTCCTTAAAATTAGTTGGACCGCTGCAATCCGGATTGGTTCAGCCTGCCTCAAGAACCCGAGAATACCGGTGATGTCAGCTCAGGGACAGCCACATGCGACCGACTGCCGCTGGGCTTGACGAACGGCAAGTGACGCCGAGCTTCCTGCACCCTGCGTTCAAGGCGTGCCGATGAACAGATAGGCGTTGACCGGCCCGCTGCTGGAGCGACCGACCCCGAAATACGCCGGGCCAAACGGGGTCTCGCCCCGCACGTATATCAACCCCGAATTCAGCACGCCGACGCGTTTGGGCTCCGACAGCGGAGCCCCTACCCGGCCGGCCTCCAGCGCCACTCCCAGGCGCAGGTCGCCTCGCAAGCCCAGCGGCATGCGTCCAAAAAGTCGCTCGGCACGGATGTGCCCATAACTCACCTTGTCGCCGGAGAGTTGATCGTTGGCAAAACCGGACAAATTCAGGAAACCGCCCAATCGGGCCACCTCCTGCAAGGGCAAATCGCCCCGAACTGATCCAGCGTAACTCCCACGCGCACCCAATACCCAGTCCGCCAGCTGATAGCTGCCATCCAGAGCCACGGTCATGCGGCTGTAATCGCGGTTGGCGGACTCAAACCAGGTGGCCCTCGCTGACCAACCCTGGGTGGAGATGAAAAGCTTGTTCTTTTGATCCAGCTCCAGCGACAGCAGCGCACCGCTGATGCGCAAAGTGTCCACGGGCAGCAGGGGAAGTCCCGTTTCAATCTTGACCTTTTGGCGTTCTTCGCGCCATCCCAGGCGCAACTGCCCGGCCAGACCGAGATTAACGCCCGCCGAGACATCCAGCCGAACCAGGTTGTTGCGGTAATCAGAAATCCGCAGGTCGTTGTTGTATAGCGCCAGGTTCTCCTGGCGCGCGGTGGTGACGGCATCCACAAAATAGCGCTGTGCTGAATCCAGGGGCTGGTAAAACTCGGCGCCCACCCCGGTGTTGGTGCCCAATTCGCTGGTGAGCAGCAACTCCCCACCCAGCGAGTTCAGCCAGGTTTTTTGATAGGCCGCGCGCAAACTGAACGACGAACGCCCTGTCAAGGTCGAGTTGAGATTCACACCGAGGCGCAGATAGTCAGGCCCCCAGAATTTCTCAACCGGCATGATTCGCAACACATTGCGGTCTTGCTCGCGGGTCAAGGTGTAGTCCACCCGCTCGTAATAGCCATCGCCATAGGCGCGCAGCAAATCGCGGTTGAGCCGGGTGACATTCAGGGGCTCGCCCAACTTTTGCTCCACATAGCGCGCCACCGTCTGGGCGTTCACGTTGCGCAAGCCCACAATGTCTATGGCGTCAACCGTGGGCGCTGGCTGGGCGAGCAGCAGGCTGCGCTGGCGCCACACGGCGTAGGTCGCAGCGTCCACCGACAGGGCATTCAAGGCTGTGGCGGCCTGCGCGGCCACACGCCCCCGATCAGCTGCCTCGCCGCTGCGGTCAAAGTCCACCGATGACAGCCCTTGCAAATCGGGCTTGATGTAGATGTCATCCGGCGTGAGCAGCGCCAGCGACTGGGTCACGTTTTGCTCGGTGAGGATGGACACCATTTGGGCCGAGATACTCAGCAAGCCACTGATCTCACTGGCCTTGAGCAGCGGCGAGCCAACGTTCACCGCAATCACCACCTCGGCGCCGCACCGTTCACGCACCTCTCGGACAGGCAGGTTGTCGACCAGGCCGCCGTCCACCAGTTTTCGCCCGCCATAGTCCAGCGGTGCCATCAAGCCCGGCACCGACATGCTGGCGCGCATGGCCAGCGTCAGACTGCCCTCCCGGAACGCCACACGCTCACCGTTGCCAATGTCTGTGGCAATGATGGACAAAGGCAAGGCCAGTTGCTCCAGCGAGCGCTCGCCTGCGTCGGCGTGAACGAGTTGATTGAAAAAAAGCTTGATCTTTTGCCCTGACACCACGCCGGGTGTGGCCATGACCCCCGCCGCTGTCAGGCCGGCCTCGCTGCCCGGCAGGTAGCGCTGGGACATTCGCTTGCTGCGGTAGTTGACATCCACATAGCCAGGGTTGTCTTCAAACAGGTCGTTCCAGTCGGCCTGACCCATCTTGGCTCGCAACGTGGCCGGACTCAACCCTGCCGCCCAGGCCCCGGCCACCAGCGCCCCCATGCTGGTGCCCGCTACGCAGTCCACCGGAATACGCAGGCGCTCCAGTTCCTCCAGCACGCCGATGTGGGCCGCACCCCGGGCGCCACCGCCACCAAGTACCAGGCCGACGCGGGGCCGCTCCGCTGCCACGGCCAGCGCAGGCAGGCAGACAAGCAGCAGGCAGAGGCAGGCTTGATGCAAAAATTTGAAAGCCCGCATCAGTCCCTCGTCGTTTGGTGTTGCCCGGGCGCAGGCGCAGCTGGGGCTTTGAACCACTTGGATGGCGGCACCACCACCGGGGTTTCAGGATCAGCCATGTAATGTGGCGACATGATCTGCACCCCGTAGCGGTTGAACACATCCTGAACCGCCGCATTCAGGTCGCTCAAGACCTGCGGGCGGTTGGCAGCCGCCTCAGCCCCCACCTGCACCACCAGCCGGTATTCGACATAAAAATCCGACAGCGCGGTTTGGACCACAAAAGGCGCGGGCTCTTGGCGCAGCACCTTGATCTGCTGCGCCGCCTCCAATAGCATGGCATGCACTTGCCGCCAGGGGGCGTCGTAACCAATCGTGATACAGGTGTCCAGCACAAAACCGCCGCGGTCCACGTTTCTCGAAAAATTGCGGGTCACCTGGCTGATCACCAGCGAATTGGGCAGGGCAATCTCTTCGCCCGTGCCGGTGCGCAGCCGCGTCACATACAAGCCCAGATGGGTAACCGTGCCTTCGCAATCCTGAATCCGCACGTACTCCCCCACCAGCAACGCCCGGGTGAACACCAGAATCATTCCGCTGGCGATCTGCCCGATCGGCCCTGCTGCGCCAATCGACACCATCACACCCAGCAGAACCGACAGCCCCTTGAACGCTTCGGTCTGCGAGCCAGGCAGATAGGGGTAAGACATGGCCAACGCAAACAGCCAGATGGCCGCGTTGACAAGATAGCGCGTAGGCGGTGCGGTGTGGGCATCGAGCGCGCCGAGTTGCAGGCGGCCCGCCACGATTTGATCAAATACAGCGCGCGTAACCTGCGTGGCAATTCGGGCCAAAACAAAAATCATGATCGCCACAAAGAGCCCTGGCAGCGCGGCGGCGGTGGACCGCAGGCCGCCGTACACTGTGTGCTCCAGAGACTCGCTCAGGTTCTCGCTGATCGCCCGCGTGACGGCAAACTGGCTCAACCCAAAGGTGATCACAGCAAACACAGCCAGCAGACCCAACAACCACATCGCCACCGTAACCGTGTTGGCGGTCAATTTAAGGAGTACCCCGCTAAAGGGAGACACCAGCTCGTTTGCCGCAAAGCGCTCAAGCCGCACGGCCAGGCGGCGCGTGATAAACCGATGCACGCCTCTGGAAACTTTGAACAAAAGAGCCAGCCCAAGCACCAGCATGGCCACGGCTGAGAACGTCTTGGCCAGCGCAGGCAAATTCAACTGGGCCCCCCGGTGCTCACGGGACTCGGCCCATACTTTTTGCAACGCGCGTGAGGCCTGATTGGCAAGAAACTCAGGCGTTTCACTGGCCAGCGGTCGCGCGTCCCTGGCAGACACGGCGAACATGGGCTTGCCGTCCAGCGCCACGATCAGTCCCGTGTCGCTCGGGATCACCGAAGTCCAGCCTTCGCCACCTTGCGCCAGTGCCTGGTCAATGTGAGCGCGAGCCGCCAGCGCCCGCTCCTGGGCCGAAATATCCCCCAGTGCCCCTCTGAACACGTGCACGGTGCGATTGCCCACAACCAGTGGCACGTCGCCGCTAGCGGGCTGAGCCGCAGCATGGCCCAACACGCCAAGCAGCAGCAAAGCCGCCAGCGTTTGACGGGGCCACCACGTCACCACAGCAATCAATCGGCGCAGGGTGTGAGCGAGGAGTGATCTCATGGGTTCTGATGGTTGGTTACAGAATTGGGTTTTTTACTACATTAAAAATAGCTACCACCCGATACAAATCGCCGCCTAGCGCTTGTTTTCACTCAAAATAAGCACACCCAGCTCGTCACCGGACACCAGGGTCACACCCTGCTCTGCTGCAAAGCGCCGGGCGTTGTCGCTCACGGCGCCCAGGCTGATGTAGGTGCATTGGTCTGCCTGGCGTGCGTCTTTGGCGGAAACCAGTTCACGCAGGGACTCCACCCCGTGGGTGGCCGCTTTCCAGCGCTTGCAGCTCACCAGCGTCACCCGGCCCGCCTTGCTGAGGCTGAAGTCAGCCGCCGGGCTGTTCAGCCGGGTCACCGTGTAGCCTTGTTGAATGAAGGCCTGCTCCAGTGCGCTGGAAAAGTCACGCCAGGCCATGGCGCCCGCCCGATCCAGGGCCTCAGCTACACGCACCGGGTTGGGCGCTTTCAGTTGGCGCCATAGCGCAATCGCGCTAATGACCAAAAACGGGAAGCTCCCCATTACCCCAAACACCACATATTGTTTGGGCAGCAGCGCGCCCGATGCCAGCACAAACACCAGCACCACGCCCATGCTGATCCACCACGGCGATCGCAGCAAAATAGCAAACAACGAATTCTTCGACATCTTCAGTTTCATGGACCTTCCCTCTACCCGCAGCCCGCGTGCGGTGACGAAGTGTAAGTCGCCTGAGGCTGCCAAAAGGGCCGCTAAACAACACGGTGACGCAAAGTGCGGGCAAACGCTTCGCCATCGCGGCGACCCAGATCAAAGGTCGATTGCAGCGCAGCGTCATCGGTGTAATCCCAGGCCCCTACGGCAATGACTCGTGAGGGTTGCACATAGGTGCGACCTGGCACGGCTGGCAAGGCGGCAAATCGACGGGTCAGCAAAACCAGCGTCTCACCGGGGGATGGGGCCAGGCCATCAATCGGCACATTGCTGACCAAGCCCCCGTCCAGAAAGGGCAGCCCATTGCGCCGGGCCTGCGGCGTGAGCGGCGGCACACAGGACGAGGCAATGATCAGGTCGGCCAGTGCTTCGGGGGTGGCGCAGTCTCTGACCGGCACATACAAGGGCTTGAAGCCCACGCGTGCCCCGGTCAGCGGATGCACAGCATTTTTGGCCCAGGTCATGAGACCGCACGCCACAAGACCCAACAGCATGGCCATGTGAGCAGAGGCCCAAGGTGGCGGGCAAGACACCAGCAACCGGATGTCGGGCCCCTGGTGCAGGCGGGCGAGCGCCGTCGGATCGATGCTATCCAGAATCGCTTTGCGGTACATGGGACCGTGCGGAAAGACGGGTTTGGCATGCAGCAGGTTGCGCAGATAAACGTTGCGTGAGTTGCCGGCCACCGCCCGCTTGTAGTCGGCAAAGCCCGCGTCAAAGGTGCCTCCAAAGAGCGCACAGGCAATCGCCGAGCCGGCGCTGACTGCCGCCACCCTGGAAGGCGCCAGATCCAGCGCAGACGCTGCCACCGACCAGAACCCTGCCTGCCAAAAGCAGCGGTTGCCGCCCCCGGCAAACACCACGTTGTCAAAGCGCCGGGGCTGTACCTTCTTGACCATGGGCACAGTCTGCCGGTGACACCCAAGCCGCGGCTTGCGAAAAGTCAAACCGGCCTCTGGCTACCTAGAATCACCCCTACCGGACTCCGGCATTTCGCCGCCATTTCAAAGATTCGAGCCACCATGCACAGCATCCGCACCATGACGACTCATGATTACGACGATGTCATCGTTCTCATGAAGCAAACGCCGGGCATCTCGCTGCGGGACGCCGATTCACGCGAATCTACCGATCGGTATCTGCAACGCAACCCCGGGTTGAGCTTCGTATCTGAAGCTGACGGGGAGCTTGTGGGGTGCATCATGTCCGGCCACGATGGCCGTCGGGGCTACTTGCAGCATCTGGTTGTGCGGCCAACGCACCGGCGCCAGGGGATTGCGAATGGGTTGGTGAACCGCTGCCTCACTGAACTGGAAAGCCTGGGCATCCTCAAAAGTCACATCGACGTTTTAAAGACCAACGCATCGGGCGCACTCTATTGGGAGGGCCAGGGCTGGCAGCTTCGGTCAGACATCCACCGCTACTCGCTGGTTCGCTCGGGCAGTGAAAAGACATGATTTGATCAACAACATGGGGGCTCAGTGGCCAGGAATGGATCATCAAAGCCGTCAGATCGCTTACTGTCAATGTCATCGCTTACTGGCGACAAGCGCGCGGGTAACTACCCAAAGCCGTAGACAAATAGGTCAGTAACAATCTGAAAAAACACCACCTGGATCGCGGTGAGCCCAGTGCTCAATTCGCGCAAACCGTTGGTCGACGTCGACCAGTCCGTTGTGGATACCGGCAGAAATATTGCCATCCAGGCGGCCATGGGCGCCAACAATGCGCCGAAAAAAATGGACCCAGGAAACGGGTGATGGCACGTCAACTGGCATGACCTGGCAAACAAGGACCTTTGGGCCCTCTCTGTGTGACTGAACGCCACGAAGATCATGTTGGCTGCCTTTAACATCCAGTTTCCATCAACCACTGCCCTCTTCGTTGCAGAATTTGCTCTGTCTGTGACAACTGGGCTTTTAAACAATGACCATCGCTGTTGCCATCTACCTGTTCAAAAACGTCGAGGTTCTTGACTTCGCAGGCCCGTTTGAGGTCTTCACCACGGCGAGTCGAGTTTTCCTCAAGCACAACCCGGACAAACCAGCACCGTTCAATGTATTCACCGTGGCCAAGACCAGTGCTCCGGTTCAAGCCAGGGCGGGACTGAAAACATTGCCCGACTTCTCAATGGACGATGGCCCCAGGATCGACTTGCTGGTGATACCGGGCGGCATCGTGGACGAGGAACTTCAGGACGAGCAAGTGATTGACTGGGTCCGTGCAACATCTTCGTCAGCCCAAATGACCGCGTCGGTATGCACGGGTGCCTTTCTTCTGGCCAAGGCCGGCCTGCTGGATGGCCAGCAGGCCACCACCCATTGGGAGGACATCGCCGACCTGCGAAGCCAATTTCCACAAGTGTGGGTGCAAGAAGGTGTTCGCTGGGTCGATGAAGGTGCGGTTGTGACCTCGGCCGGTATTGCGGCAGGCATCGACATGAGCCTGCACTTGGTCGCCCGCTTGGCAAGCAAAGAACTCGCTATCGCGACGGCGAGGCAGATGGACGTGCCCTACCGCGCTGAAGCCTGAGCATTTTGATGGCGTTGAAGGCCTCAACCTGCCACGGACTTCGCGCCAATGTGGATGTGTTGAAAATCAGCCTGTAGCCGGCGTATTGATTGGTGTAAACACCAATTTTCAATAGCAATTCAGTTTAAGGCCGCCTCAATGAACCCGGCCACCAGCGCCATTTGCTCAGGCACGTTGAGCGCCGGGGCATGGCCGCAGCCTTCGATTTCAGTGACTTGCAGCAAACCCAGGGCACCGGGGCCGCGATGCTTCATCGCTTGAATGGTCTCAGGCAACACCAGGTCAGAGTCAGCCCCGCGCAGGCACAGTACGGGGATGGTGAGCGCGTCATAGTGCACCCAGATCTCGTAATCATCCGGGTGACTGATGAACTGCTGCACCATGGCGGGATCGTAGTGCGGGGTAACGCGGCCATCAGGCAGACGGCGAGTTGAAGTCTCGGTCAGCCGGCGCCACTGCGCGTCGCTGAGCCAGC
>JAUXQA010000050.1 GCA_030683195.1 Rhodoferax sp.
CTTGGGTGCAGCGGCAAACAAAATGCGCGTCGATCGGCAACTGGAGCCGTTGCCATTGGCCAACTACCGTGCGATGGCGGGTGCAGGTGCGCGTGGGATGATTGGTGTTGCATTTGGTTTAACGCCAGAGCACCCGGATTTCCTGGCTTTGCGGGAAGAGTTTTTTGTAAATTATGAGCAATGCATGACTCAACGGACCTATGCTTTTGAGGGCGTCGTCAAGCTGATCGCCAACCTGGAGGCAATTGAGCTGCCTTGGGGTGTGGTTACCAACAAGTCCTCTCGGTTCTCACTCCCGCTGACGCGTGCTATGCCCTTGTTTGCATCGGCTCGAACGATCGTCAGTGGTGATACGACTCCTCATGCCAAGCCGCATCCAGCGCCGCTACTAGAGGCGGCCCAGCAAATCGGTGTTGACCCGGTTCGGTGCGTTTATGTTGGTGATGATGAGCGAGATATTGTTGCCGGTCTGGCAGCTGGTATGGGTACGGTCGCTGCGACCTATGGTTATCTAGGCCAAAAGACTGATCCTATGCAATGGGGAGCACATGCGACCATAAATTTTCCGGGGGCGCTATTGCAATTGCTTGCGAAGGCCTAAAATAACTAACTTGGGGCTGCACTGGTTTCGACGTGGGTTCGGACGCGGTGTGGTGCATGTCGAGCTGAATGCGCTCGTAAAACAGATTCAAAAAAACTAACTGCAAACGACGAACGTTTCGCACTCGCGGCTTAATTGCCCGTGAGCTTTACAACAGCAGGCCGATAGGCTGGGCAAGGGGCTCCTAAAGTAATTTAGGGACTCCCGGCTGTAAAGATAATTTTATCGGCTGGCTCTGGGCTGGGTACCTTAACCCGGGGCAAGAAAATAGGGTGCTGGCGTCCTGTGTAGCGTGTGGCTGCGCGACACAGGTGGCGAGACTTAAATCAGACCACTAAGCATGTAGATCTGCCCGAACAAGGCTTGCGGACGGGGGTTCAAATCCCCCCAGCTCCACCACACCGCATGACAAAGGCCTCCAAGTAGCGATACTCGGAGGCCTTTTTCATTGGTAAATCAATAGTTTACAGTGCAGCTGTCTGTCGAGGTTGATATTGATTACCAACTGAACTGGGGAAGATTAATTGAGCCCGATAGACACTTGAATACGGCGCATCGAAGGCCACAAGTCCGTATCGTTTAGGCGCAACGCGCGGCAGTTCACCTTGGCGTTTTGTCAACATCCGGCAATCTGCGGGCGGCAGGGTGAGTGAGACTTGATTTGGCGACTGCTTTGTAGAAGTTTTTCGTAGCGCTGTGCCAGCTTTGTCCGTCAACTCGGCCCGCCAAGTAAGATGATCCTTTCACTATTTTTCATGTTTTTTTACAGGGAGTGAGTCACTGTGTTGAAAGTCAAACCCGTTGCGGTTGATCGCCTGCCAGCGCTGCTGCAACTGATGCCCAAGGCAGAGTTGCACATGCATATCGAGGGCTCGCTGGAGCCTGAGTTGATGTTTGCGCTAGCACAGCGCAACGGCGTTGCCATGGCTTACGAGGATGTTGAAGCACTGCGCAGGGCGTATGTATTCGATGATCTCCAGAGTTTTCTTGATATCTACCACGCTGGAACCTTGGTGCTGCGCACTGAGCAGGACTTCTATGACATGGCGCACGCCTATCTGGCGCGTGCAGCGGCAGATCACGTCGTGCATACTGAGTTGTTCTTCGATACCCAGACGCACACCGGCCATGGCGTGAGCGTCGAAGTTGTCATCAATGGGTTGCATCGGGCTTGCGTGGATGCTCAGGCTGAATTTGGCATGAGCGCTTCTCTAATCCTGTGCTTTTTGCGCCACCTGAGTGAAGAGGCCGCATTTGAATGCCTGGAGCAGGTCTTGCCGCTGCGTGACAAGTTGGTAGGAGTGGGGCTGGCGTCGAGTGAAATGGGGCATCCGCCCGAAAAATTTGCCCGGGTTTTCGCCCGCTGTCGCGCTTTGGGCCTGCGCTTGGTGGCACACGCGGGGGAAGAGGGGCCGCCGGCCTACATCTGGAGCGCGTTGGATGTCCTCAAGGTCGAACGCATTGACCACGGTGTCCAGGCGATGAAAGATTCGGCGTTGATGGCGCGTCTGGTGAAAGACCGCATACCGCTGACGGTGTGTCCGCTGTCCAATTTGAAGCTGCGAGTGGTCTCCAATCTGGCGCAACACAATCTGGGGCAGTTGTTGCAGGCGGGGATTGTGGCGACCGTCAACTCCGATGACCCGTCTTACTTTGGTGGCTATATCAACCAAAACTTCACAGAGACGTTCGCCGCGCTGGCACTTACAGCCCAGGACGCCTACCAGTTGGCACACAATAGTTTCGAGGCGAGCTTCATTGACGAGGCGCAGAAGCGGGCCTTCCAGGATCGTCTTGCATCCACATTCGAGACGTTTCAATAGGCAAACCCGCTCCCCAAAAGGTACGACGCAAGAGACCCGTTAAAATCTCGCTCAAGGCCCGTTGCTCCGGCGGGCCTTGTTTTATGTTTCGGAGCCATGTAGAGGACTACCATGTACAAAAACCTCGCCGCCGCGTTCGCGGCCGCCTGTTTTATTTCGCCCGCTTTTTCACAAATTAATCCAGCGCCGCTTGGCGCAGCTCCGCTGAAGGCCGGCTTTCTTTATGTGGCGCCGCTCAATGATGTTGGTTGGGTTCGCCAGCATGACGAAGGGCGCCGTGCGGTTGAGGCGGCCTTGGGTGCCCGGGTCAAGACCAGTTATGTCGAAAACGTTGCAGAAGGACCCGATGCAGAACGCGTGATTCGCGATTTAGTTGCGACCGGTCACAAGCTCATTTTTACGCCCAGTTTTGGCTATATGGAGCCGACCTTAAAGGTCGCGAAGGAGTTTCCGGAAGTCAGGTTTGAATCCATTACCGGTTACAAGACCGCTCCCAACGTGGCGGTGGCCAATGCCCGCTATTACGAAGGCCGGTACTTGGCCGGCGTCGCTAGCGGGCGCATGACAACAAGCAATGTGGCAGGTTACATCGCAGGTTTCCCCATTCCTGAGGTGTTGCAAGGCATCAATGCGTTTGCTTTGGGCATGCGCTCGGTCAACCCGAAGGCTGAGGTCAAGGTCGTTTGGCTCAATGCGTGGTTTGACCCAACGCGCGAGCGCGACGCGGCGATGACGCTGTTCAATCAGAACGTGGATGTCATTGCTTTCCATACCGGTTCATCGGCGGTGATGGTGGCGGCTCAGGAGCGTGGCAAGTTGGCGGTCGGTTATCACTCTGACATGCGCAAAGTGGCGCCTGATGCGCAAATTGTGGCTGTCACGCACCAGTGGGGCGACTACTACACGCGCCGGGCACAGGCGGTGCTCGATGGCACCTGGAAAACAGGCGTGGTCTGGGGAGGCGTGCGCGAAGGCATGATAAATGTCGACGGCTTTGGCTCGAAAGTGCCAAAAACGGTGCAAACCGAGGTGCTGGCGCGTCAACGTGACATCGCCGCAGGTCAACTGCATCCATTTCACGCTAGACAGTCGGTACTGGACAACGAGGGTCGCGAGGTTATTGCCAAAGGCCAGACCCTGACGGATGAGCAAATCCTCAAAATGAACTGGTTAGTGCAAGGCGTCCAGGGCAAGCTGCCCTGATCGCTTGATAAAGGCGCGATATAGTCTATTTGGTCCGAGGTATGGCTTCGCGCGGGCGTGGGGTTAAGCTCCTGAGATATGAAAGCTTACCGCGCATCCATCCTCCGTTTTGACACCGATCGGGAGCCGCGCCACTCGGCCATCTTTGAAAAAGATGGTTTGTTGGTGGTAGGGCCTGATTTTCAAGGCACTCAGGTCGTTCAAGCCGTGGGTCCTTACGAGGACGTGAAGCGCAAGTTTCCCGAGGTGCCTGTCGAGCACCTGCCGGGTCGCATCATCGCTCCTGGCTTTGTTGACTTGCACATTCACTACCCACAGACTAACGTCATTGGATCGCCCGCCGAGGGCTTGCTTCCCTGGCTGGAGAATTACACTTTTCCGGAAGAAAAACGCTTTGCAGCCGCTGAATACAGTCAGCAAGCAGCTGCTTTTTTTATAGCAGAGATGCTGCGCAATGGGGTGACGACCGCCCTGGCATTTGCGACCTCCCATCCTGAATCCGTCAATGCCTTGTTCAACGAGGCATTGCGGCATCGCCTGCGTCTCATCACCGGGCTGTGCCTGATGGATCGGCATGCGCCTGCCGACCTGTTGAACCGTGCCGCACACGATTGCGCACGTGATGCCACCGAGCAAAGCCTGCTTGATTCTGAGGTCCTGATCCAGAAGTGGCATGGCAAGGGGCGTTTGGGCTATGCGATCACACCGCGTTTTGCGCCCACCTGTTCGCCGGCGCAATTGAGTGGGGCGGGCGAACTGGCTGCGAAATATCCCGATGTCTGGATTCAGTCGCATGTCGCTGAAAACAAGGACGAGATTGCCTGGGCACGCCAGTTGTTCCCTGATTCGCGCAGTTACCTGTCGACTTACGCCGATTTTGGTCTGATGCGTGAACGCGCCATGTATGCGCACTGCATTCATTTTGACGATGAAGACCGTATCCTGATGGCTGAAACGAAAACAGCAGCGGCCGTTTGTCCGACCAGTAATCTGTTCCTGGGCAGTGGATTCTTTGACTATGTGGCGGCGGATCGAGCCGGCTTTTCATATGGGCTGGCGAGCGACGTGGGCGGGGGAACCAGCTTCAGTCCTTTTCACACCATGCTGGCAGCCTATTACGTAGGACGAGAGGGGCAAACCAAGCCAGGTTTGTCGCTGTCACCTCAACAGCTTTGGTGGCAGCACACGGCGGGTGCGGCGTCGGCCTTAGGGCTGGATGGCCGAAAGGGCGGCCCGGCGGTGGGCAATTTGCTGCCGGGTTATGAGGCTGATTTTGTCGTTCTGAACCCGCAGGCAACGCCTTTGCTGGCTTTCAGGACGGGCAATTCAAACAGTCTGGATGAACTGCTTTTTGCCATGATCGTTCTGGGTGACGATCGGTTGGTTGAAAAGACAGTGATTTCCTGAAATTAATGTCAAATCGGTCGCTAGCCGAATGATTTATTGGGTCGTCTTGTCTTTTTTCATAGCAAGTGCCGAGCTTACAATCTGCGAAAATTAGGAGTTTCGCCACCATGACAATCAAAAGTGACAATTGGATTCGCCGCATGGCCGAGACAACCGGAATGATAGAGCCCTTCGAGCCGAGGCAAGTGCGCGAACGCGAGGGCAAAAAAATCATCAGCTATGGCACGAGCAGCTACGGCTATGACATCCGCTGCGCCCCGGAATTCAAGGTATTCACCAATATCCACAGTACCGTCGTGGACCCAAAGAATTTTGATGAGAAGAGCTTCGTTGATTTCTATGGTGACAGTTGCATCATTCCACCCAACAGTTTTGCGCTGGCTCGGACCGTGGAGTATTTCCGTATTCCGCGCAACGTTTTGACCATTTGCCTGGGCAAAAGTACCTACGCCCGCTGCGGAATTATTGTGAATGTCACGCCTTTTGAGCCCGAGTGGGAGGGCTACGTGACGCTTGAGTTCTCGAACACGACGCCCCTGCCGGCCAAAATTTATGCGGGCGAGGGTTGTGCCCAGGTTCTGTTTTTCGAGAGCGACGAGGTGTGTGAGACAAGCTACAAAGACCGGGGCGGCAAATATCAGGGCCAGGTTGGCGTAACACTGCCTAAGGCTTGATCATGACAGCAATATTTTGCCCGCTGCACATTGACCTCACTCAAGCCGTTCTGTCATGAAGTGGGAAGGTAATCGCGAATCAGACCATGTGGAAGACCGTCGGGATGGCGATCGGTCTTCGGGGCGGGGTGGCTTGGGCGGGCGTAGCCTGGGGATTGGATCAATTGCCATTGCGCTTGTCGCCTCTTACTTTTTTGGCGTCAACCCTATGACAGTGCTTGACTTGTTGAGCGGCGGCGCGCCAATGCCGCAAACCCAGCAAATGGAATCGCGCAAACCACCACCCGATGACATGATGGCGAAATTCGTGTCCACTGTTTTGGCAGACACTGAAGACGTGTGGAAGAACGTATTCGCGCAAAGTGGCGCCACTTACAAGGAGCCCTCGCTCGTCTTGTTTCGGGGGGCGACGCAGACGGCTTGCGGACAGGGGCAAGCCGCCATGGGACCGTTTTATTGCCCTGCTGACCAGAAGATATACATTGATCTCGATTTTTATGAAACACTGAAAACCAGGTTGGGTGCGCCTGGGGATTTCGCGCAAGCCTACGTCATTGCGCACGAAGTAGGTCACCATGTTCAGAATTTGCTCGGTATCAGCGCCAAAATGGACCGAGCGCGGGGTCGTGCCAGTCAGTCGGAGTTAAATGCCCTGAGTGTGCGTATGGAGTTACAGGCCGATTGCTTTGCCGGCGTTTGGGCCAACCACGCGCAGGCAGCCCGGCAATTGCTGGAACAAGGTGATGTTGAAGAGGCAATGAACGCCGCTGAGCAGATTGGGGATGATGCTTTGCAGCGGTCCAACGGGGGCGCTGTGGTGCCAGACAGCTTCACTCATGGAACGAGTCTCCAACGTCAGCGCTGGTTTCAAATCGGCTTGAAAAACGGCAGCGTCAAGGGCTGCGATACGTTCTCCGCACGTCAGTTGTGATATGTGATGGATAATCCAGCTTTGCTTTCCCACCTTTGGGCGGCTCCGGCTATCGGACAGATAGCGACTGATACTGAATGTGAATGACCGATTTGACCTCTGATTTGACTCCCGAGACCCTGCCCATGGCTTTTGCCCAGTTGCAACTGTCAGCTCCACTGGCGCGTGCAGTGGCTGATATGGGCTACGAATCCATGACCCCAATTCAAGCACAAGCCATACCGGTGGTGCTGCAAGGTCGCGATGTAATGGGTGCTGCCCAGACTGGTACCGGCAAGACTGCTGCTTTCGCACTGCCACTGTTGCAGCGCCTGCTGAGGCACGAAAGCACCTCTACATCACCTGCTCGCCATCCCGTTCGCGCGCTGGTGCTTTTGCCTACGCGTGAATTGGCTGATCAGGTCGCGCAGGCCATCAAGTCTTACGCCAAATACACGCAACTGCGCAGCGCAGTGGTTTTCGGCGGCATGGACATGAAGCCCCAAACGATTGAACTGAAAAAAGGTGTCGAGATTTTGGTGGCGACCCCGGGTCGTTTACTGGACCACATTGAGGCCAAGAACGCTGTTTTGAATCAGGTTGAATATGTGGTGCTTGACGAGGCTGACCGCATGCTTGACATCGGATTCTTGCCAGATTTGCAGCGCATCCTGAGTTATTTGCCTAAGCAACGGACGACTCTGCTGTTTTCGGCGACGTTTTCGTCTGAGATCAAGCGTTTGGCGGGGAGCTATCTGCAGGAGCCCGTCACCATTGAAGTTGCTCGTTCCAACGCCACAGCCTCAACCGTTGAGCAGCACTTCTATAGCGTGGGTGATGATGACAAGCGGCGCGCATTGCACCAGATACTCAAGCAACGCGGCATGAAACAGGCATTTGTTTTTGTGAATAGTAAGCTGGGTTGCGCTCGCTTGGCGCGCTCCTTGGAGCATGAAGGACTGAAAACCACGGCCCTTCATGGCGACAAGAGCCAAGAGGAGCGTCTAAAGGCCCTTGATGCGTTCAAAAAGGGCGATGTTGATTTGTTGGTATGCACCGACGTCGCCGCTCGGGGCCTCGACATCAAAGATGTCCCTGCGGTGTTCAATTTTGACGTGCCGTTCAATGCCGAAGATTATGTGCACCGTATCGGGCGAACCGGCCGTGCCGGGGCTGCTGGATTGGCAGTCACATTTGTTTCCAAAAGTGATGCACGCTTGATCGGTGACATCGAGAAGCTTGTTAAGACCAAAATTGAGCTTGAAGCTGTAGAGTTTGAAGAGGATTCTCCCGATATTCGCAAGCAGGGACGTATCAATGATGGTCGGCGTATGTATGCAGAAGGCGCACAGGATGACTCACGAAGACACGATCCGAGGCCGGGCCACGGTCGCGATGTAGCACAGGAAAGTCAGTTTGCTCGCAGCGATCGGTCGCCTCGTCGCGACTACTCCCGGTCTGTGGCTGCTCCTCGTGATCCATTTTTTGACAAGCCATACGAGGCCACACCCGCTTCGGAGACGATCCCGTCTTGGGAGGCTTCTGCCGCCCGCCACGGGCCGCGAAGCATTTCGGCAAACATCAAAAGCAAGCGACGTGTGGCCGCTCTGTTTAAGGCTGATTAGTAACCAGTCTCGGTCAATCAGCCGGGTTTTTGTGCTGTGTCACACTTAACTTGAATTAGTTCTTGAGTTAAGGGCTTGCCGGGACCTTGCCCGGCGATGCGCATGGCGCTAAGGCAACCGCCCCAAACGCAGCCAGTGTCCATGGCTAAGACGTCGCTTCTACCCAGCCAGCCCAGCGTTGACCAGTGACCAAAAGCCATTGTCACCGTTGCAGTTTTTCGGCCGGGCACATCAAACCAAGGCAGATACCCTTGAGGAGCACTCGCAGCTCCTCCTTTCAACTTGAACTCCATTTTGCCTTGAGTGTCGCAAAATCTAATTCGGGTTAGTGCGTTGACGACGATCCGGAGGCGGGGCGTACCTTTCAATGCGTCGCTCCAACGGCTTGGCTCGTCGTCGTATATCTCCCGTAAAAAGTTGCCTAATTCAGGGCTACGGAGCATCGCCTCCACTTCCGAGGCCAAAGCCATCGTTTTGTCCGAAGTCCATGATGGCAAAACCCCTGCGTGCACCATCAAAACGGTGTGGTCGTCGATCGTTTCGGAGATTGCCATGCGTTGAGCCCGCAGCCATTCGAGCATGGCCACCCGGTCTCGCGCCTCCAAAATGCAATTCAGGGTATCTTTGCGATTCTGCATTTTCACCCCATGTGCAATGGCGAGCAAATTCAGATCGTGGTTGCCCAATAGGCACTGTGCAGACGATCCGTAGTCCTGTAACCGGCGAAGCACTGCCGCTGAATTCGGCCCCCGGTTAACGAGGTCGCCCAAAAAGTAGAGAGTGTCCCTGCTTGGGGAAAATAATATGAGGTCCAAAAGCTGTTGCAATGCACCATCGCAGCCCTGAACGTCACCAATTAAGTAGCGCGCCATATGCTAGTTCTCGTTTCTAATAAATCAAAGCTTTACTGATTGTCTATGTGAGGCTGTGCAAGTGCTTGCTACCTATGCTTGTGACTGTATAGCCCCACGGCTGCAAAAATTATGATGGTCGCAAGGCTGGGGTTGTAGATGAAGGGGTTCAAGCATGTCTGAAAGCTCATAACCGCAGCATTTTAAAGTTGATGATTTTCAAAAGCCAAGGCCATATCGGAGTGACTTTTAAATAAGAACGAACAG
>JAUXQA010000052.1 GCA_030683195.1 Rhodoferax sp.
ATTGGGGTCGCGCAAGTCCAGCGGGACAGTGATGAAGTGGCCCTGCGGCAGATTCTTGGTGCTGGTCAGTGTTCCGCGCAGCACACGCCAGTTCCACACAATTACATCCCCGCCCACCCGCAGGAACAGCATGAAAGCCACACCCAGATGAGAAAAGCGCACGGGTGTGGGACGCAGCGACTGGGTCAGAAAGGGCACCAAAAAGCCCAGCAGCACAGCCATCAGCCACTGCCCCAGACTCAGGGAGTTGTTGAGTACCAACCACAACACGACAAGCGCTACGGACATGAGCGGTGAAGGAAAAAGGCGCTTGATCATCTGGAAACCTCCGGCTGTTGCGTGCCCAGGCGCTCGGCGTTGGTGGGGGTGGGCAGAGGCCGGGCAGACATCACGGCGCTGACATATCCCGTAGGTGGGTAAAGCGCGCCGGCCGTGGCCGTGGTGTAGCGCATGACAGGTTCAGCGAACACCGTGACGCCGATGCACAGGGTCACCAATGCAGCAATTGGGGCGTATTCAAGCACCCGAAGCCGGGGCGCGTTGCGGCCCACGGGCGTCCAGAAGAAGCGGATGCCAGTGCGTGACAAGGCCATCAAGGCCAGCAAGCTGGAGACCAAAATCAGGCCCATCAGCAGCCAGCTGATGTTGTCCACGCCGCTCACGCCGCCTGGCATGTCCAGCAGCGCAGCCAGCATGGCAAATTTGCCAATGAACCCGGACAAAGGCGGCAGGCCGGCCAACACTAGGGTGCAAGTGATAAACGCCAGCCCCAGCATGGCTGTAGAAGCCGGAATCGCACGCCCCACCAGCGCATTTTCGTCTTCGTCGAGGTTGGCAGTCTGGGCAATTTCCAGCTCGGCCAGGGCAAACGGCAAGTGGTCTTCCTCGTCCTCGGGCGCGCGCTGGTTGGCGGTTTCAGGGTTACGGGATCGTTCCATCAACTCGGCCAGCAGAAAAAAGGCGGCCAGCGCGAAGGTGGAGCTGGGCAGGTAATACAAGGCCCCGGCTGTCAGCCCGGGCTGCCCCAGCCCCAGCACCGCCATCATGGTGCCCGAGGACACGATGACCGCAAACCCGGTCAGGCGGGCTGGACGGTGCGCCGCCAACATGCCCAGCGATCCAAAAGCCAGCGTGGCCATGCCGCCCCATACCAGCCACGCACTGCCAAAGCCTGCCGAATCTCCAGCCTCAGGCGAAAACAATACGGTGGACAGGCGCAGCAGCACATACACGCCGACTTTGGTCAACAGGGCAAACACGGCCCCGGCCGGCGCGCTGGCACTGGAGTAGGCCGGTACCAGCCAGAAGTTCAGCGGCCACATCGCGGCCTTGGCCAGAAAAGCGACTGCCAAAATAGCGCAGCCGGCGTGAAGCAGAGGTCGGTCAGCGGCCAGAACCTGCGGAATTTTGGTGGCCAGATCCGCCATGTTGAGCGTGCCGGTGACACCATAAATCAGGGACGCACCAATCAAGAACAGGGATGAGGCTGCCAAATTGACGGCAATGTAATGCATCCCCGCTTTGACCCGTGCCGGACCAGATCCGTGCAGCAGCAGGCCATAAGACGCCGCCAGCATCACCTCAAAAAACACAAACAAATTAAACAGGTCACCCGTCAAAAAAGCACCATTCAAGCCCATGACCTGAATCAGGAACAGTGCCCGAAAATGCGCGCCCGCCTTGTGCCAGCGCGCCATGGCAAACACAAAAGCCATCAAGGCCACCAGCGCTGTCATCAAAAGCATCAATGCCGACAATCGGTCAAGCACCAGCACAATGCCATAAGGCACATCCCAGTTGGAGGGCAAATACACACCATACGCGCTGGGCTGGCTGCCCTGGGTGGTCCACACCATCAGCAGCCCGGCTAGCCCCAGGTTCGCCAGCAGCGTCAGCAAAGCGAGGAGCGCCTTGGTGCGGTGTTGCTGCTCTTTCAGCAGCAACAACACACAGGCCATGATCAGCGGCAACAAAATGGGCGCGATCATGAGATGCGGCATCAAGGCGGCGGCGAGTCTCGACACCTCAACCGTCATTCGGCATCTCCCTGGCCGTCCACATGATCGTTGCCAAAGAAGCCCCGCTGTGCCAGCAAAACCACCAAAAACAGCGCTGTCATGGCAAAACCAATGACGATGGCGGTGAGCACCAGCGCCTGCGGCATGGGGTCGGAGTTGAACTGCAAAGTGGTGGGAATGCCCGCCTGCAGCACCGGCTCCCGATCCACGGCGAGCCGGCCCATGCTGAAAATAAACAAATTGACGCCATACCCCAGCAAGCACAGACCAATGATGACCTGGTAGGTGCGCGGGCGCAGCAAAAGCCAGACGCCGCACGCCGTGAGCACACCAATGGCACCGGCCATGACTATTTCCATTCAATCACTCCTTCATCGCGCCGGGCTTTGTCTGGCTGGGCTGTGCGAGCTGGCTTGCGGTGTCCGCGTACCGACTGGTGGGCCAGGGCCGTCAAAATAAGCAAGGTAGCGCCCACCACCAGCGTGAAGATGCCAATGTCATAAAAAAGCGCGCTGGGAATATGAACCATGCCCAGCCAAGGTAAATCCAGATGCGCCGTGTGACTGGTGAGAAACGGATAACCCATCACCAAGGAACCCAGCCCTGTCGTGGTGGCAATCAGCAGGCCGATGGCAATCCATTTTTGGGGCATCAAAACCATGTGGGCCTCTACCCAGCGCGTGCCTGAGACGATGTATTGCAGGATGAAGGCCACTGACAACACCAGGCCGGCGACAAAGCCGCCACCCGGCTGGTTGTGCCCGCGCATGAACAAGTACACCGCCAGCATGGCAGCCACTGGCAGCACTGCCCGCACCAGCACAGCCGGCACCATCAGGTAGCCCTGGGCGGTGTCTACCGCAGTCTGGGCTTTCACCAGGTCGGTGGCCAAATCGGCGGGGATGGCCAGTTGCTGCAAAGGCAGGCTGGTGCTCTCGGGTGCGGGCCGGAAGCGTCGCAACAAGGCATACACCGTGAGCGCCACCACACCCAGCACCGTGATCTCGGCCAGGGTGTCAAAACCCCGAAAATCCACCAGCATCACGTTGACCACATTGGTGCCGCCCCCTTCGGGCACGGCACGCTCCAGAAAAAACGGCGAAATGGTCTGCGGGAAATCGCGCGACATCATGGCGTAGGCTAGCCCCGCCATGCCAGCGCCGGAGATAAGGGCCAACACCAGGTCTCGGCTGCGCCGTGCCCGGGCCTGGGCGCGAACCCAGAGCGAGCGGCGCTGGCTCTGGGCTTCCAGCCGCTTGGGCAGCCACCGCAGGCCCAGCAGAATCAGGATGGTGGTCACCGCCTCCACGGCCAATTGCGTCAAAGCCAGATCAGGGGCAGAAAACCAGGCAAAGGTCACCACGGTGGCCAGCCCGGCCACGCTCATCAGCGCCAAGGCGGACAAACGGTGGTACTTGGCCTGCCAGGCGGCTCCCACAGCCGCTGCAATGCCCACCAGCCACAAAATCGCAAACATGGGAGAGAACGGCAACAACGCTCGCCCGCCCTCAATGCCCGCAGCAGGCAACAGCACGCCGCGGTGTCCCCACAACGGCCAGGCAGCCCCTGCCAGGGTGACCAGCGTAAGCATCAACAACTGCGGCTGCAGGCGCTGTGTGCCCAACAAGCGCATGCACCGCCGGGCGCTGTCGGTGAGCCAGGCCGTGGCTTGGTAGAACAGAAATTTGCTTCGCACCCGGGCCAGCAAGGGCGTGCGTTTGATGATGCCACGCTGCATCAGCAGGCGCATCATCAGGTACAGGGCCACGCCGCCGGCCAGCGCTACCAAACTCATCCACAAGGGCAGATTGAACCCGTGCCACACCGCCAGGTCAAATTCAGGCAGCGGCCCGCCTACAACGGGCAAGGCCGCTGCAGACAGAATAGGCCCGATCGACCATTGCGGCACGATGCCCACCACCAGGCAAGCCAATACCAGCAGGTCGATCGGTACCCGCATCCAGTTCGGCGGCTCATGGGGTTGGCGCGGCAGGTGGGCGCTGGTGTCGGGTCCAAAAAAAACATCTACCGTGAAGCGCAGCGAATAGGCCACGCTGAACATACCCGCCACCACGGCGGCAATGGGCAGCGCGCGCTCAAACCAGGGCGCCGCGTTGACGAACACAGCCTCGGTAAAAAACATTTCTTTGGAGATAAACCCGTTGAGCAAGGGCACGCCCGCCATGGCCGCGCCCGCCACCATGACCAGGGTGGCCGTGATCGGCATGTGCCGGCGCAGTCCACTCAAGCGCCCAATGTCGCGCGTACCGGTTTCATGATCAATGATGCCCACCGCCATGAATAGCGAGGCCTTGAAGGTGGCGTGGTTTATGATGTGAAACACCGCCGCCACCGCGGCCAACGGGCTGTTCAGTCCCAGCAGCGTGGTAATGAGGCCCAAGTGCGAGATGGTTGAGTAGGCCAACAGGCTCTTGAGGTCGCTTTGAAAAATGGCCGCAAAGCCACCGATCAGCAAGGTGATCAAGCCCGCGCCGGTAACCAGCCAAAACCATTCTTCCGTGCCTGAGAGCACCGGCCACAAGCGTGCCAGCAAAAAAACACCTGCTTTCACCATGGTGGCCGAATGCAGGTAGGCCGACACCGGCGTGGGTGCTGCCATGGCGTGGGGCAGCCAAAAGTGAAAAGGAAACTGCGCACTCTTGGTGAAAGCACCAATCAGTACCAGAACCAGTGCCACCGTATACAGCGGGTGGGCCCGAACAAGGTCGCCCGCGTTCAGCACGACATCCAGGTCAAAGCTCCCCACGATATGCCCCAGCACCAGCACGCCCGCCAACAGGCACAAGCCACCGGCGCCAGTCACGGTCAGCGCCATGCGCGCGCCGCGCCGCGCATCACGCCTGTGGTGCCAGTATCCGATCAGCAAAAACGAGAACAGGCTGGTCAATTCCCAGAACACCACCAGCTGGATCAGGTTGCCAGAGAGCACCACGCCGCTCATGGCTCCCATGAAGGCCAGCAAAAACGAAAAGAACCTGGGTACCGGATCTTCGGCAGACATGTAGTACCGCGCATACAAGACCACCAGCGCGCCAATGCCCAGCACCAGCATGGAGAACAGCCAGGCAAAGCCGTCCATGCGAAACACCAGGTTCACACCCAGTGAGGGCAGCCACAGAATCTCTTGGCGCAACACGCCGCCTGCGGCAATTTGGGGAAAATAAAAAGCCGCCTGTACAGCACAAAACAAGGCAATCACGCCCGCCAGGGTCGACTCGGCATTGCGCGCGTTGGTGGGCAGCAGCGCGGCAATCAAACTGCCCACAAAAGGCAGCAAAACAAGGGTAATCAGGGGGGCGGTCATTGACCTTCGAGTTTATAGGCTCAAGCCGCGGCTCCCGGTTGCCTTCGGGGCAAGCCCTCAAGGCACGTGTTTTGCCCATAGAGTCAACGCCCGCGTCGGTGCACTGCCCTGGGGTGGTCAGCCAGTTGGCAGGCTCGGCGGTAGGCTTGCAGGGTTTTTTGGGCGTGGCCCAGCACGGTGTCATGCGCGTAGCCGCCTGCGCCCAGTGGCATGCCCGATGAATGGTTGGTAAGTAAGGCCATGCCTTCACTGACGTGATCAGCGGTGTAAATGTGAAACAGGCCCTTTTCCACGGCGTCCACTACTGGGCGCTCCAACATGAGGTGGCGCCGGTTGCGCTGTGGAATCAGCACGCCCTGTTGACCATCCAGCCCGGCCTGCGCACAAATGCGGAAGTAGCCTTCTATTTTCTCGTTCACTCCGCCCACCGGCAGCACCTCACCATGCTGGTTGACTGCCCCGGTGACTGCAATGCCCTGCATGAGCGGCAGGCCCGAGAGCGACGAGAGCACGGCATACAGTTCGGCGCACGAGGCCGAATCGCCTTCGACGCCGTGGTATTCCTGCTCAAACACGATCGACGCGTTGATCGCCAGTGGCGCGATGTGCGCAAAGAGAGCCGAGAGGTAGCTGTGCAGAATCAGCACACCTTTGTCGTGGATGGGCCCGGACATCTCCACCTCGCGCTCGATGTTGAGCAGGCCCTCATTGCCGGCAAAGGTACGCGCCGTAACCCGCACCGGGAAGCCAAATCGGTAGTCGCCCAAATCGATCTGGGACAGGCCGTTGATTTGGCCTGTTTTTTCTCCCGCCAGGCTGATGAGCCAGTCGCCCTCGGCTATAGCTTCCTGCAGACGCTGGTCCGGGTAGTCGTGACGCTGGGTGCGGGCCTGAAGGGCTGTGTCAATATCAACGGCCTCCACTTGCGCTCCCGCGCGGGCCAGGCACACACTGGCGCCCTCCAGGACCAGCGCTTCGGTGTGGGAAAAAATGGCGCTTTGTCGCCGCTGATCATCCACTTCACGGTGGGATTGCTCCAGCAGACGCACCACGGCTGAGCTGCTCAGGTGCGGTAAACCCAAGCGGTAACAGGTGTGGGCCACGAAGACGGCGGAGGCTTCATAGGTTTGCGGTGTGGCCAAAAAGCTCTCTGCAAAATCAACCTTGACCCGAAAACGCCTGGCCAACTCCGGGTCAAGCTCCTGTAATTCGTAATATTGCTCGGTGGAGCCGATCAAAACCAGTTTGACATCTACCTCAACCGCCTCGGGCGCGAGCGAGGTGGCGGCCATCGGTGTGAACATCTGGCTGGGCTCCTCAATCTGCAAGCGACCGGTACGGGTGAATCGCCGCAGCTTCTCCCAGACCAGCTCGTCGGCCAGCAGGTCACGCACGTGCAGCATCAAAAAGCCGCCATGCGCCTTGAGCAGACTGCCGGCCCGAATATGGGAGAAATCGGTCGTCAGTAGCTCTTCTTGCGGCTGGTAATCGATGCTGCCAAACAGCGCATGAAACGACGGGTTGTTCTCCACGATCACCGGCGCCCCGACCAGCCCGTCGTTGTCCACCAGCAAGTTCACCCGGTAGCGCAACAGCACATGGGCCAACTCCTCCAAGCGCAGGTCCTCATCTTCATCGGCGGCGAGAAACACACTCAGGTTGTTGAGCAGGTCACTCTGCACCTGGGTCAGGTAGCCCGTGAGCTTGCTCAGGTCGGGTGCGGGCGAGTTAAGGCCTGAGACGATGTCATTCATGGCGCTGTCCAACAGCGGCTGCACCACCTGGCGTTGAAGCGCGGCCAGATCTTCATTCATGACGCGCTGCAGCGGACGCGTTTTGTCCAGAAAGCGGGTGATTTCTTCGCGCAACTCCTGCTCATCCTGGTCAATTTTTGCGCGCTGCTCTTTGGGCAGAGACCGGGCCTCGCTTTCGGTGTAGGCCATGCCTTTGGCGCTGAGCAGGGTGAAGACCAGGTGCCCGTTCTCCCGGTAGAGCGCGAAGCTGCGCGCCTCGGCAAAGGCATCCAACTCAGCGTAGGCTTTGGCTTCCTCGACCTTGTAGCTTGCTTCAATGTGCCTGCTTTGGGCCTTGAAATCCGGACCACTCAGCCGCTGAGGAACCTCTTTTTGCACGTCTTTACACCACTGCACCATGCGCTGGCGCAGCACTCTGCCCTGCCCCGGCGGCAATCGCATCGCCTGGGGCCGCTCGGGGGCATCAAAGTTGTGCAGGTAGCACAGGTCGGGCGGTTTGGGCCGCATGCTGGCCATGTCCAGCATGAGCTGGTGCAACAGGGAAGACCGCCCGCTGCCCACCTCGCCCAGCACAAACAGGTTGTAGTCGCGTTGCATCAGGCCCAGGCCAAACCGGGCTGCGGTGTGGGCGCGTGCTTGCCCCACCCAAGGCAAGGGCTGCTGCAGCAGCTCGGAGGTGTCATTGAACCCAAGCGCACCGGGTGCGATATGGATGCGAAGTTCGCCGGGCGTCAGGCTGGAAATAGGCATGTTTGGTTACCGCTTGGACGCGGGCACACCGTGTCCCCTCGCCTCAAATAGGGCCAGTTTCCCTGAACCGGCCCATGGGAATTTGACAAGGCGCATGCTTGTGCCTGCTTTGAATGCTCAAATAGGCGCCAAATGATCCCTTTATCTGTTCTTGACCTCTCCCCCATCCTGCAAGGCAGCGACGCTGCGCAGTCCTTTCGCAACACCCTGAGCCTGGCCCAGCACGCCGAGAAGTGGGGCTACCAACGTTACTGGCTGGCCGAGCACCACGGCATGCCGGGCATTGCCAGCGCGGCCACCTCGATCCTCATCGGGCATGTGGCGGGCGGCACCAGCCATATCCGGGTGGGCGCGGGCGGCATCATGTTGCCCAACCATTCACCGCTGGTCATTGCCGAACAATTCGGCACGCTGGCATCGCTCTACCCCGGGCGCATTGACTTGGGATTGGGCCGCGCGCCGGGCTCGGACCAGATGACAGCGCGCGCCCTGCGCCGCAACAAAGCCTCGGACCCAGATGAGTTTCCGCGCGACGTGGTGGAGTTGATGAACTACTTCTCAAGCGAGTCCATCAATCCGGTGCGGGCCGTGCCGGGTCAGGGACTGGATGTGCCGGTGTGGATTTTGGGCTCCAGCCTGTTTGGTGCCGAACTGGCAGCCATGCTGGGCCTGCCCTATGCCTTTGCCTCCCACTTTGCGCCGCAGCAGATGATGCAGGCCGTGGCGCTGTACCGGGCGAATTTTCGGCCCTCAAAGCGTCTGGCCAAGCCTTATGTGATGCTGGGCTTCAACGTGTTTGCGGCCGACAGTGACGAAGAGGCCGCCTTCAGGGCCACCTCCATGCAGCAGGCCTTTGTCAACCTGCGTAGCGGGCACCCTGCACCGTTGCCACCGCCAGTGGAGGGCTACGCCCAACGCGTGGGGCCAGCCGAGCGGGCCTTGCTTGACAGTGTCTTGTCATGCTCGGCCATTGGCGCGCCGGGCACCGTGCGGGCCAGTATGCAGGCCTTCATTGAGCGCACCGGGGCGGATGAATTGATGATCACCTCGCAGATTTTTGACCAGGCGCACCGCTTGCGCTCCTACGAGATTACGTCCGGCATTTTGTCGGCTTCCACGCACTAAAAGGACCAAGCTGCGGCGGGTTCACCACCCCCGTTTGGCTTGCGAAACCTCAATCTCCCTCCCCCGGTCTCCGCCTAAAGTTTGTGATTTGGCGGATCTGATTAATCCACGGGAGGTAGATGATGAAATATTCCTTGACGGCTGTAGCCTCGGCGTCCCTGGTGGCGCTGACCCTGTCTCATGGCGCTGCATCGGCACAAACACCCAGAGTGGACCTTGGCAAGCGCGAATTTGAGTCCAATTGCGCCAGTTGTCACGGCTTAAGCGGCAAGGGTGGTGGCTATGCCGTGGAATGGCTGAGAAAAAGTCCGACCGATCTGACGACGCTC
>JAUXQA010000053.1 GCA_030683195.1 Rhodoferax sp.
GGCCGTCAAAGCACAAAGGCTCAAAGGCCTGCTCAAAAATATTGAGCACGGCGTCTTGGTGTCGGTCCTGCGTGTGCTCATCAAAATACCCAATGGCCTGAGCCGCCAGGCTCATTGCAGGCCGGTCACCTGCCATTGCAGCCCCCATCAGGCGACGAAACCCGGCCACCATACGCACCTTGAAAGGGCGAGTCGCCCCAAAGTCCAGCAACACCAACTGGCGTGTGTCGGGCGAAAACTGGTAGTTGGCAAAATTCGGGTCAGTTTGAACCAGCCGAAACTCAAACAGCTCCCGCATGAGCAGGTGAATCAGCAGCGTCGCCACCCGGTCGCGCTCAGCCTGCGGCGCCTCAACCAACGACTCAACCTCAACCCCGCCTACAAAAGACATGGCCAGCACACTCTGGGTGGTCAAATCAGGGTGCAAGACAGGCACCAGGTACTCCGGTGCCTGTGCCAGAAGCGCGCCATAGCGCTGCAGGTAGCCACCTTCCCGCAAGTAATCTGCCTCGTCGTGGAGCTGGCGCTTGGCATCCTTGAGCAAGGGGGCGATGTCCAGGCCCTTGGGCAGCAGACCGGACACCCGCAACAACGTGGCCACATTGTCCACATCGCTGTTGATGCTTTGCCTCACCCCAGGGTATTGAATTTTGATGGCCAGGTGACGCCCGTCCACCGTGTGGGCTTCGTGTACCTGACCAATGGACGCGGCTGCAATCGGCACGAACGAAAATTGGCGAAATTGCTGTTGCCACTCAGGCCCCCAGTTGGCCAGAAGTACCGCCTCCAGCTGCTTTTTGGGCATGGGGCGGGCATCAGATCGCAAACGCGCCAGAATGTCGCCCAGCTCCGGGGGCAGCAAGTCACCTGCATCCATGGAGATGAGTTGCCCGACTTTCATCGCCGCCCCCCTTAGCTGGGCAAGCTGGTCTGCCACCCGGCGTGCGTTAGCCGGGGTGAGCAATAAATCCGATATTTTGGGTCGTTTGCCTTGAGCCAACTGGCGAGCGCCCTCGGCCAGCATGCCGCCGGCCACGCCTGTGGCAAGCGAGCCCAATCTGGCCAACCGGGACCAACGTCCACTGGGAACGGGTGAAGTGATGGGTTCGGGCATGGAGGAGTCCTTGATGAGTCAGGCCAAAGATGAAGGAGCTTTGGGCCATCCCACTTTAGCCGACACCCGGTGTTTACTTGTTTTAGTTCAGTAAACTTCGGAGTTTTCAGGGGGTTTCCTATGGATCGTCGACTATTCAACATTGCTGCGGGATCGTCGCTGAGCGCCCTGCTCCTTGCCGCGCATGACCGCGCATACGCCCTGTCTCTGGGCGACCTCACCAACGCAGAAGCGTCCTCGGGCCTGAAGACCGCGCTGGAGAAGGGTGCCTTGGCAGCAGTCAGCCTGCTGGGCAAGACCGACGGCTTCCTGGGCAACGACAAAGTGCGCATCCCCCTGCCCGGATTTCTGGATGATGCTGCCAGGTTGCTCAAGACTTTGGGTCAAGGAAAACGGGTGGATGAACTTGTCACCACCATGAACCGGGCTGCAGAGGCTGCGGTGCCCTTGGCGAAAGACCTGCTGGTCGAAGCCGTCAAATCCATGAATGTGACAGATGCAAAAAGAATACTCTCGGGTGGAGATACGTCTGTCACCGGATTTTTTGCTGAGAAAACCCGTGAGCCCCTGGCCATCAGGTTTCTGCCGGTAGTCACCCAAGCGACCGAAAAGGTGGGGCTGGCAGAAAAGTACAACCGTGTGGCTGGCAAAGCGGCTGACATGGGGCTGCTGAAAAAGGAAGACGCCAATATTCAGGGCTACGTGACCGGCAAAACGCTGGACGGCCTGTATTTCATGATTGGCGAAGAAGAAAGAAAAATCCGCCGGGACCCGATTGGCTCAGGCAGCGCCATTCTGAAAAAGGTCTTTGGTGCGTTGAAATAGTGATTTTTGTATCAGGCGCGTGATCGCCTCAAGGAGTCCAGTTTGAAATTTATCCACACGGCAGACATTCACCTTGACAGCCCGTTATCCGGGTTGGCAGCCTACAAAGACGCCCCGGTTGAGTTGCTGCGCAATGTCACCCGGGATGCCTTCACCCGGCTGGTGGACTTGGCTATTGAGGAAATGGTTGACTTCATGGTGATTGCCGGTGACTTGTATGACGGCAGCTGGAAAGACTACAACACGGGTCACTTTTTTTGCAGGGAGATGGGTCGCCTGAACCAGGCCAGCATTCCGGTCTACCTGCTGTTTGGCAACCACGACGCAGACAGCGAGATGACCAAAAAGCTCACGCTACCGGCCAATGTACACACGTTTGAATCCAGAAAAACCAGCACATTTCGCATTGACGCCTTGAGGGTGGCGCTCCATGGGCGCAGCTACAAGGAAGCCGCCACGGTTGACAACCTGGCCAGTGGCTACCCCGCCCCGGTGGCAGGCTGGCTGAACATTGGCGTTTTGCACACGGCCCTGGAAGGCTACGCGGCGCACGCCAACTACGCACCTTGTTCGGTGGCAGAACTCAACGCCAAAGGGTATGACTATTGGGCCTTGGGTCATGTGCATGAACATGCCGTGATTCAACAGTCCCCGTGGATCGTCTTTCCCGGCAACCTGCAGGGGCGCCACATTCGGGAGACCGGTCCGCGAGGCGCCGTGATGGTCAGTGCCGAAGACGCAGGCATTCTCACAGTCGACCGCGTGCTGGTGGATTCGCTGCGCTGGGAGGTGGTGACGGTGGACGCCAGCGATGTAGGCACCTTGCAAGAGGTCATCCGGTTGGTGGGACGAGCCTTTGAGCGCTTGTTGGCAGCCACGCCCGAGCATTTGTTTTTATCGGTTCGTGTTTGTATACAGGGCCGCACTGGAGCGCATGGTGAACTCTTCGGACTGGAGTCGCAGTTGCGAGAAGAAATTCTCGGTCAGGCCGCCGGGCAGGGGAGCGATCGCCTGTGGGTGGAGAAAGTCCGCCTTGAAACACAGCCCCTTATCGATGGAGGCGCGTTGGCCCTGCGCACCGATGCCCTAGCCGACCTGCAGCGCCTTTTGGAGCAAGCCCCAACTGATCCCGACTTCCTCCAATCGCTCCTGGACGACCTGCGCCCAATGGTAGACAAAGCCCCCTTGGAGTTGATTCGGCGCTTGCCCGAGCTGGAGGCGATACGCCTGGGGCAGGCAGGTGAGTTGGTGAGATCGGTGAGTCCGGGTCTGTTGGCCTACCTGGCGCAAGCGAATTAAGGCACCCATGCGAATCACCCGCCTTGACCTTCTGCGCTTCGGTAAATTCACCGACAAAACTATTTCCCTGCCGGCGTCCAACCGTGATTTCCACCTGATCGTCGGCCCCAACGAGGCAGGCAAGTCGACCTTGCGTAGCGCCATCCAGGACCTGTTGTTCGGCATTGAGACCCGCTCCCGCTACAACTTTCTCCACGCGCACACCGATATGCGCCTGGGTGCCCTCATCCAGCAAGGCAGCCTTGAGCTGGACTTTGTGCGCATCAAGGCCAGAACCAAAACGCTGCAAAGACCAGACGGCACGGCGCTGCTGGAAGATGCGCTTGCGCCTTTTCTGGGCTCGGTGGACCGCGTGTTTTTTGATCACATGTTCGGCTTGAACCATGACCGGCTGGTCAAAGGCGGGCAAGACATCCTGAGCTCCTCCAACAACTTGGGGCAAATCCTGTTTCAAGCGGCCGCAGGCATTGGCAGCCTGGGTGTTATTCGGGACCAAATGGAGCAGGAGGCAGACGCTTTGTGGGCCCCACGCAAGTCAGACAAGCGTGAGTACTATCTGGCCGCTAACGCCCTGGAGCAGGCTGAGGCCGCTCTGAAGCACGCCACGGTGCGTACACGGGACTGGCAAGAAGCCGCCGACGCGGTGCATGTGCTCTCGGCTCAATTGCAAGCCGCGCGCGCCACCTATGACGCCCTGGCGCAGCAACGCTTTCAACTGCAACGCGTGCGCCGTGTAGCCCCCTTGTTGTCCCGCCTGGCCCTGATCGAGGCGCAGGTGCTTGAACTGGGACCGGTCACCTTGCTACCTGCCCACGCGGGGGAGCAACTGGCAGTGGCAGAGCACGATATGGCCCTGGCCACCCAGTCGCTCGCCCTGTTTGAGACTCAGGTCGTGGAGTTGACTGCCAATATGGCGGGGCTCACGCCCGACGAAGCCCTGTTGGCGCGTGCGCCTGACATCGAAGCGCTGAGTGGTTTTCGGCAAAAGGTGAGCCAGCACAATGCCGATATCGCCAAACGAGAGGCCGAAATACGCTTGCAGTGGCTGGAGTTGCAGGAATCCGCGCGCCAGTTGTCCTGGCCCGCAGAAGATGAAGAAGCTACTGCATTGCGCTTGCCAGGCGTTCTGGTTCGCGATGACCTGGAGGACCTGCTACGCCGATACGGCGCCTTGCAGCAGGCCCAAACCGCAGCGGATGAGGCGCTCGCCAACCGACAGGAAGAAATCAAGGCCCTGAATACCGAAATTGCGCTGTTGCCCGCAATCACCCAACCGGTGGCTCTGGTGGATGCGCTGGCTGAAGGGCGCGGTTTGGGCGATGTAATGGCGCAGACCCAGCGCTTTGAAACCCAGATTGCCCGGGGCGAACGTGAACTCAAGGCTGCGCAGCGTGACTTGGGCCGCTGGCCCCTGACCAGCAACGAGCTGTGCGCAGTGGCCTTGCCCGGGTCCGATGAATGCGGCGTACTCATTGCAAGCTGGACCTCCCTGCAAGCTGAATTGCAATCCGTCCAGGCGCGGCTGAGGGAGGTCCGGGCCGAGGAACAAATGCTGTCTCTGGGCCTTTCACAATTTCGTGCTGCGCACCAGCCCGTGACTCAAACCGCGGTGATTGAGCTACGAGGTCGGCGCGATGCGAGCTGGCAGGCTATCAAGTCGGGCGAATTGGGGCTCCTGGACGGCGCCGCTGGGTACGAGCATGCAGTGACTCAAGCCGATCAGCTGGCTGACCTGCGCCACAGCAAGGCACAGGAAGAAACCGAGCTGCAGTCCCGCCTTGACCAGGTGCAGCGCCTGCAACTACAACTGGCCGACTTGGCTGAGCGCGAGCATGCCACCTTGGCCCTGCTGTCCGGGTTCGATGAAAATTGGCGCCAACGGATGGAGGTGCTTGGCCTGGCAGGCATGGCCCTGGTCCAGATGAATGAGTGGCGCGCCGCCCGCGAACGGTTCCTCTTGACGGCGGACACGCTCACCGAGTCCACGGCATTGCAGGCAGATTTTTGCCGCTTGGTGGCGCGGGTGACGTCGAGTTTGAAACAGGCCCTTCGGGTCGCTTCGCCAACTGCACCAGATGCGACAGGGGACGACCCGGACAAATTGAGCGCCCTCATTCTCCAGGCGGAGCAGTGGATTGGTGACGCCACGCGAACGCAGGAGCGACGCAACACGCTCAACACCCAAGGCCTGCGAGCCCAAGCCAGTGTGCAGGCACTGGCCACCCGCGCTGCCCTAGCCCGCGAGGCCATGACGAGCTGGACGAACGAGCTGCACCAGGGCCTGGCCCGGGCCCACTTGCCCCTGGATGCGAGTTTGGCCAAGGTGCAGGCGGCTATTGCGCTGCAGGAACGGATGCGTCAGCAGTTGCAAAAAATCCGGGAGACCCGGCTCACCCGCATCAATTTGATGCGCCAGGATCTGGACGAGTTTGCCAAGCTTGCGCGTGCGCTGGCCCTTAGCATCGCCCCGGACCTGGCCTTGGTCGAGGCTGCCGACATCTCCGTGGGTCTGGATGCGCGGCTCAAGGTGAACGCGGCCCAATCCCTGACACTTGACCGTTTGAACGCGGAGTTGGGCAAAGCGAGGTCACAGGCCAGCATCACCAAGGTCAAAATTGCCCAGTCTCAGGCCAGCCTTGCGCCTCTGTTCCAAGCATCTGGCACCAGCCAGGAGGTCGAGTTGAGAAAGGCCACGGTCAAATCCGACCGGCTGCGGCAACTGACCGCTGACATGGACGACGCCCTCAGGCAGTTGTTGAACGAGGGCGATGGTTTGAGCCGTGACGCCCTGGCCGCAGAATGTGCCTTGACCGACGCGGCAACCGTCTCAAGCTGCTTGGGTGACAACCAGCGCCAGACCGATGACATCGTGCAGCGCCAAAACATCTTGTCGGGTGAACTGACCAGCGCTCAGGCCGTCTTGGGCAGGATCGCAGGGCAGGGTGAAGCCGCCCGGGCCGAGTCCCAGCGGCAGGAGGCGCTGGCACGCATGGGCAATGCATTGGAGCGGTTCATCAAGGTGTTTACGGCGGCCAAGCTGTTGCGATGGTCGATTGAGAGATTTCGCGAAACCCGCCAAGGCCCCATGCTGGCCCAAGCCAGCCAGATCTTCATGGGGCTCACCCAGGGCGCATTCGGCAAACTGGCCGTGGACTACCAAAACGATCCCCCCAAGCTGTCCGGGCAGCGCGCAAGCGGCGAGCACGTGGACATTGAAGGCATGAGCGAGGGCACGCGCGACCAGTTGTATCTGGCCCTGCGCCTGGCCGCGCTCGCCTTGCATCTCGAGCAATCTACAGCCCTGCCGTTCATTGCCGATGACCTGTTCATTAATTACGACGATGCTCGCGCCCGCGCTGGACTGGAGGCTCTGGCGCGCCTGTCTGAATCAACCCAGGTGATTTTTTTGAGTCACCACGCGCATTTGGTGCCGGTAGTGCGTGACGTTTTTGGCCCCCAAGTTAACGTGGTGCAGCTGAACTGATTGCAAAAATGCTCACTTATTCTTTTATACCCACGCAATCAAGACGCCGGCCAGGGGCATAAAAGGCATTGAAGTGGAGCAAGGGACGCCCTTTTCACAGAAAAGGGTGAGTAGGCTACTTCTTGTCGCTATCACCCGGTAACAGGGCTCCGGCCACAGCGCCAACGCCTTTGGCCGTAACTTTCACGCCGGTAGCCACCACGGTAACTGCCGCATCTGCAACCGCAATCACCGCGCAGGCCTGCAGGAGCAAGGCAACACCAACGCAGAGGGTCCATCGCAACGGAGTTTTCAGAGAATCAGACATGGGAGGACTATTTCAGCAAATCCTCATGATATTCTGTCAGTCTCATGCGCGATATCCTCACCATCACCATGAACCCGGCGGTCGATATCACCACATCGGCTGCCACCGTCGCCCCCACGCACAAGATCAGGTGCGGGGCCTCACAGCGGCACCCGGGCGGCGGCGGAATCAACGTGGCCCGGGTTGTTCAGCGGCTGGGGGGGGACTGTGCAGCACTCTTTCCGGTCGGCGGATCTTCAGGGGAAGTTCTTAAGCACTTGCTGGACGAGGAAAATATCAACAAGCTCTGTGTTCCCATCTCGGGTGAGACGCGGGAGAGCTTTTCAGTCAATGAATCTTCAACCAGCAACGAATACCGTTTTGTTCTGCCCGGCCCTGACATGGCCCCGGCTGAATGGCAAGCCTGCATTGATCTCATGACCAGCCTCCAGCCGTCCCCGCGTTATGTGGTGGCCAGCGGCAGCTTGCCGCCAGGTGTGCCTGTTGATTTTTATGCTCGCCTGGCGAAGCTGGCGCGCGCAATGGGAACTCAGGTGGTTCTGGACACCTCGGGCCCCGCGCTGGCAGCGGCCCTGGAGGAGGGTGTTTTCATAGTGAAACCCAGCCTGCGTGAACTGCGTGAGCTGGTGGGTCGGCCACTGGAGACGCACGCCCAGTGGCTTGAGGCCGCCCATGACCTCGTCAACCGTGGAAAAACCCACATCGTCGTGCTGTCCTTGGGAGAAGGTGGCGCCTGGCTCGTGACGGCCTCAGACACCTGCTTTGCACCCGCTTTGCCGGTGCAGGTCGTGAGCACTATTGGGGCGGGTGACAGTTTCGTAGGCGGTATGGTGTGGGCCTTGTCGCAGGGCCTGCCGGTGCGGGAATCGTTTCGATATGGAATGGCAGCGGCGTCTGCAGCCGTGCTCAGTGTGGGCACAGGCCTATGCAGCCAGGCCGACGTGATTCGCCTTCATGACCAGGTCACGCTGGCATGCTAAGTTCGCAATGATAGAGATCACACACTACTGGAGCAAACTGGACGCCATGACGTTCAGCTTGAAATACACATGAACGAAGCTCCATCAGAGTACCTTGAAGTTGGCCAACTCAGAATCGGCCTGTTCATCGAGCTGGAAGTGGGCTGGATGTCGCACCCTTTTCCCACCGGCAGCTTCAAGATTTCTTCTTCCAAGCAAATAGCCATTATCAAGTCGCTTGGCCTGAGCCGCATTCGTTGTTTTCCAGGCAAAAGCGACCCGCCGGAGGAGGCGCCGCAGACTCCAGTTGCAGAGTCCACTGTCACGACCAGGATGGCGCCCGCTGCGTTGGATGCCATACGCATGGATTCCAGGAAGCAACGTCAGGAGGCGCTGGCTGCACAGCAGCGGGATTTGGTGATTTGTGAGCGTCGATTTGTCGAAAGCATTCGCCAATACAAACAAGTACTCGATCAACTCAAAGTGCAGCCTCAATCCGCAACAGCCCAGAGCCTTGCGCTGGTCACCGGCTTGGTTGACGACATGATGGGGCAGGGCGAATCGAGCATTCGGCTGTTGTCTGAAGGCATGGGTGACAAGTCGGCCATGCACCCGGTGAATGTCACCATCATCTCCCTGCTCCTGGGTAAAACCATGGCACTGACGCAAGCCGAGTTGCTGGATCTCGGCATCGCCGCGTTCTTGCATGACATGGGCAAAATCCGGCTGCCGGATCGGGTCCGCTTGCTTGATGAAAACTTTTCTACTGCTGAATACAAGCTGTATCAAGAGCACGTCGTGGAGGGCGTTGCCTTGGCAAAAGCCATGGGATTGACACCAGGCGCACGTCAGGCCATCGCCCAGCACCACGAGTTGATGGATGGAAGTGGATTTCCGACCCGCGCCAAAGGGGATAGTCTCTCCACCATTGCCAAAATATTGGCCTTGGTGAACCGGTACGATACTTTGTGCAATCCGGGTCGCTCGGCTGCGGCCATCACGCCGCACGAAGCTTTGTCCCTGATATTTGCACAGCTTAAAAACCGCTATGACTCGGTCACGCTCAGTGCCTTCATTCGCATGATGGGGGTGTATCCCCCTGGCTCGGTGGTTCAGCTGGTGGATGAACGCTTTGCAATTGTGGTGTCAGTGAATTCCACACGCCCACTGAAACCACGGCTTATCGTGTGTGAACCGGGAATTCCAAAGGATGAAGCACTTATTCTGGATCTGGAGCGGACGCCTTCAATCGGGATCAAGCGGAGCTTGAAACCCGGCCATCTCCCCAGAGCGGCCTTTGACTACCTCTCACCACGGCAACGGATGTGCTATTTTTTTGAGCGCGCCGTTGAATCTGATCACGCGCCGGTCTCAACATGACACCTGAAGACTGTCGCCCCCTGATTGACGGCTTGCTGGAGTCGGTCTGGCTGGTCGATCCGGTGACGTTGCGTATCCTTACTGTCAACAACGCGGCAGCCCAGTTGCTGGGCATGGATACAGCGCATTTGGTGAACAAGCCGGTCATTGAATTGACGGCAACGCCTGAAGACCAGTTCTTTTGGGAAGATGTTGCGGCCGGGCTAAGTAACGGCATTCATTCCGAAACATTACTCCGTGGCGCCGATGGCGTGGCCGTTCCCGTGGAGCGTCGGGTGACCCGGGCTTGGCTCAAAGAAGGTCACGCGGTGTATGTGGTTGGCTTGCGCGACTTGCGCCAGCAGCGTACGACGGACGATGAGCTTGAGCGACTACTTGCAGAACTGCGCGCCACGCTGGAATCCACCGCCGATGGCATTCTGGTCAACGACCTCAGCGGGGCCATTCGCAACTACAACCGAAACTTCGCTGAGCTGTGGGATTTGCCTCATGATCTGCTGGCGAGCCATCAGGACGCAGCCGTCCACGCCCATCTGGCCAATCGTGTCATGGACCGCACTCACTACGAGCGTCGCCTGCAGGAGATCGCTGACGACAGCTTGCTCGAAACTGCTGACATTCTGGTCTCCACGCAGGGCCGTGTGTTGGAGCGGGTAACCCGGCCACAGTTCAGCCGCGGGCAGCCTACAGGGCGTGTCTTTTCTTTCCGGGACATCACGCAAAGCACGCATGCGCAGGCTCGCCTGAAATTGGCCGCCAAAGTTTTCGAGTCCAGCCCGGACGCTATTTTCATCACCGGGCCTAATCTATTGATTCTGGCCGTCAATCCGGTGTGTGAGCGGTTGACTCAAACGCCGCATGTTGAATGGGCTGGCGCATCAACTGACCTCTTGTTCCA
>JAUXQA010000060.1 GCA_030683195.1 Rhodoferax sp.
CTCTCTGGCGCTTGGCACAAACTGCGTGACGACCCGATCCTGCGCTTCCTGATCGTTTCACTGTCGTTCTATGGTATGTCTACGTTTGAAGGTCCTATGATGTCAATCAAGACCGTTAACGCCTTGTCCCACTACACGGATTGGACTGTCGGTCACGTGCATTCGGGCGCTCTGGGTTGGGTTGGCTTAGTCACCATGGGTTCCATGTACTACTTGATCCCTCGTCTTTTCGGTCAAAAACAGATGTACAGCGTGAAAGCGATTGAAGTTCACTTCTGGACTGCCACGATTGGTATCGTGATCTATATTGCTGCCATGTGGATTGCCGGTGTGATGCAGGGTCTCATGTGGCGCGCGATCAATACCGACGGCACCTTGACCTACACGTTTGTCGAGTCTGTGAAAGCGACTTTCCCGTTCTATGTCCTGCGTTTGCTGGGTGGTTTGTTGTACCTCGGCGGCATGATCGTCATGCTGTGGAATGTGTTCAAGACAGCCACTAAGGGTCGCTCAGTGACCGTCAACATTCCAGCCGCTGTGGCTCACGCCTGAGAAAGAAAATTACCATGGCAACTAAAGATACTAGCGGCGGCGGGCTGTCGCACGAAAAAATCGAGACCAACAATTTCCTCATGATCGTTTTGATCCTGCTGGTTTTGCTGGTCGGCGGAATGGTGGAAATCGTTCCCTTGTTCTTTCAGAAGTCCACCACGGAGCCAGTCAAGGGTTTGGTGCCTTTGACATCCTTGCAGTTGGCGGGACGGGACATTTACACCCGTGAAGGCTGCTACAACTGTCACTCCCAGATGATTCGTCCATTCCGTGCCGAGACTCTGCGTTACGGTCATTATTCTGTGGCGGGAGAGTTCGTGTACGACCACCCTTTCCAGTGGGGCAGCAAGCGGACCGGGCCTGATCTGCATCGCGTAGGTGGTAAATACAGCGACCAATGGCACAAGGATCACCTGAACAATCCGCGCGACTTGGTGCCGGAGTCCAATATGCCCGCCTATCCTTGGCTCCTCACCAATACGGTGAACGCTGCGGCCATGCCGGGACACATGAAAGCCTTGCGTGCAGTGGGCGTTCCCTACACCGACGACCAGATTGCCAAGGCCTCTGAAGAGGTGCAGGGCAAAACTGAAGTTGAGGCCGTTATCTCTTATCTCCAGGTTCTGGGAATCTACGTCAAGTAAGCGGGAGCTAAAAAATGGAACTCGATATCAACACGCTTCGTTCGATCGCCACAGTGGCTGCTTTCATCACATTTATCGGTATTGCGATCTGGGCCTACTCTGGCCGCAACGCTGCCGATTTTGAAGAAGCTGCCAATCTGCCCTTCAAGCAAGACTGACGTGCTGCATTAAAAGGATAAAAAAATGAGCGATTTCACAAGCAACTTCTGGTCGATTTTTGTCGCCGGAGTCACTATTGTCAGTATTTTGGCGTGTCTTTTGCTGCTGTGGTTCAGCGGCAAGGCAAAGGCCATGACGGCCAGCGACAACACAACCGGCCATGTGTGGGACGGTGATTTGCGGGAAATGAACAACCCGCTGCCTCGCTGGTGGGCTTGGCTGTTTGTCATCACGATTGTGTTTGCTTTTGCTTACCTTGCCCTGTATCCAGGTTTGGGTACTTACGGCGGAAAGCTGGGCTGGAGTTCCACAGGTCAGCACCAGGCTGAGTTGGACAAAGGCAATGCCGAGGTCGCCCCTCTTTACGCCAGG
>JAUXQA010000063.1 GCA_030683195.1 Rhodoferax sp.
ATTGGGCTGGCGGAGCAGACCGGTTTGATTGTGCCCCTGGGGCAGTGGGCTCTTGGCGCCGCATGCGAGCAGTTGGCCGCCTGGGCGCTCAAGTCTCACACAGCGCAATTGACCCTGGCGGTCAATGTGAGCGTGCGTCAATTTCGGCAAGCCGATTTTGTCGCCGAAGTGCTGTCCCTGTTGGAGTGCAGTGGCGCCGACCCTCGGCTGCTGAGGCTGGAAATTACCGAAAGCCTGCTGGTGGACGATATGGGAGGCGCCATCCAGAAGATGGGTCAGCTCAGGGCTGCGGGCCTGCGCTTTTCGCTGGATGACTTTGGCACGGGCTACTCGTCGTTAGCCTACCTTCGGCAACTGCCGCTGGAGCAGCTCAAAATTGACAAATCATTTGTGCGTGATGTGCTCACCAACCCCAGCGATGCCGCCATTGCCCAGACCGTGCTCACCCTGGGTCAGACCTTGGGTCTAACCGTGGTGGCAGAAGGCGTGGAGACTCAAGCACAGTGCGATTTTCTCAAGCGCCACGGCTGCCGGATGTTCCAGGGTTACCTGTTTGGGCGGCCGCTGCCGCTGGGTCAACTGGGGCTGGACCAGCCAGCCACATTGGAATTGAATCCGAAGGGCGTTGGTTAGCCTGCCTGGGTGTCGTCGGTCGGCAAAACCGTCTGGCTGTCATGCAGTTCGGCTACCGCCTGGCGCACCGCGGCCTTGTCACCTGCGCCGGCAAACTTGCTGTATTTGCCCAAAATGCTCACCAGTTGACCGTAAATGCGCGGGTTGCCGGCCAGGCATTCTTTTTGTTCCAAAAAGTCGGAATCACCGGTCAAGTTGCCCACCAAGCCCCCGGCTTCGGTCACCAGCAGGGAGCCTGCGGCCACGTCCCAGGGTTGCAAGCCAGTTTCGAAAAATCCTTCGGTCAAGCCTGCTGCGACGTAGGCCAAATCCAGAGCCGCTGAGCCCGGCCGCCGAAGGCCAGCCGTTTTCGGCATGATGTCGGCCATCATGCGAAGGTAGGTGGGAAAGTCGTCACCCGGGCGAAACGGGAACCCGGTAGAAATCAGACTCTCTTGCAGGCGAATGCGCTTGGAGACCCGCAGGCGCCGGTCATTCAGGAACGCGCCACGGCCTTTGGAGGCCGTGAACAGGTCATTGCGGTTGGGGTCGTACACCACGGCTTGCTCAATCTTGCCTTTGACCGACAAGGCAATGCTCACGCAATAAACCGGAAAACCATGGATGAAGTTGGTGGTGCCATCCAGTGGATCAATGATCCAGACAAATTCCGAGTCTTTGGCGCCATGTTCCCGTCCTGACTCCTCGGCCCAGATGCCATGGCCCGGGTAGGCGCCCAGCAGCGTCTCAATGATGATGGCCTCCGCCGCCTGGTCAACCTCGGTGACGAAGTCATTGACCTGCTTTTGCGAGATGCGAACCGACTCCACGTCAAGGGCGGCGCGGTTGATGACAGAGCCAGCGGCGCGGGCAGCCTTGACGGCCACGTTGATCATGGGATGCAGATTGGGAGAGGCCATAGATTTTCTTAAGAGCTTGCGGTATAGAACAGCCCGGCGATGCGGGCGGCGACAATAGCTGCATATTTTACCCGTCCGGGCCCGAGGCCCGATTTTTTCGCTTGCGGACCGTGCCGAGCCTCACGAGCCAAGCCATAACCAGGGCATCGCCAAGCCATGTCAACGCGTTTTATTTTGATCAACACCAGCCACGCCGGCAATGTCGGCGCGGCCGCCCGCGCCATGAAAACCATGGGCTTCGATGACCTGGTGGTGGTGGCGCCGCGCTGGGCCAATGTGCTCAACCGGGAGGAAACCATCCAGCGCGCCAGTGGTGCCCTGGATGTGCTGAAAAACGCGCGCGTCGTGGCCACGCTGGATGAAGCGCTGGATGGGATGACCCACCTGTGTGCCACTGCCATGACTCCACGCGACTTTGGCCCGCCCACACGCACGCCGCGCGAGCACTTCGAGCTGCTATTAAAAAAGACGGTTCATGGCCAAGAAATCTGCCGGCCAGAGCCCGATTTGGCTGATAGAACCAAAGAATATGACGAAACGCAGGTAACACCCGGTTTGGCAGGGCCGCCGCAGGGCATGGCCTTTTTGTTTGGCTGCGAGCGCTTTGGCATGAGCAACGACGATGTGTATCGTTGCCATGTTGCCCTGAGCATCCCGAGCAACCCGCAATTTGCCTCGCTCAACCTGGCGGCTGCCTTGCAGCTGGTGGCCTATGAGTGGCGACTGGCATTGGGCGGTTTTGCCGTGACTGCGGCTGACAACGTTGCAGGAGGCGCCGGGGCACCAGTCTCCGGCCACACCAACGGGGAGCCGGCCGATGCCCGGCAACTGGCCGGCATGCTGGAGCACTGGGAGCGCTCGCTCATTGCCATTGGTTTTCTGGACCCGCAAGCGCCCAAAAAGTTGATGCCCCGGCTTAACCAGCTGTTCAATCGCGCAGGCGTCACCCAGGAGGAAATCCATATTCTTCGGGGCATTGCCAAAATGATGGTGACAAAGGGCTAGACTTTGCAGATGTTTTCACGCCTTCGTTCCGACATTCAATGCATTCTTGACCGCGACCCCGCCGCCCGCAGCGCCTGGGAAGTTCTCACCTGTTACCCCGGCCTGCATGCAGTGATCCTGCACCGACGTGCCCATTGGTGCTGGCACCATGGCTTCAAGTGGTTGGGCCGCTTTATTTCACATATCACCCGTTTCCTCACCGGCATCGAGATTCACCCGGGCGCCAAAATTGGCAACCAGGTGTTCTTCGACCATGCCAGGGGGGTGGTGGTGGGCGAGACGGCTGAAATCGGTGATGGTTGCACCATCTACCAGGGCGTGACCCTGGGCGGCACCTCGCTCTACAAAGGCACCAAGCGCCACCCGACGCTCGGGCGCAATGTGGTAGTGGGCGCAGGGGCCCAGGTGCTGGGCGGTTTTACGGTGGGTGACGGCGCCAAGGTAGGCTCAAACGCGGTTGTCACCAAGCCGGTGCCGGCGGGGGCTACAGCGGTGGGCAACCCGGCTCGCATCATCCAGGCGGAGCTGGATGTCAAGCGTGAAGAAGCAGCCTCAAAAATGGGTTTTTCGGCTTATGGCGTTACGCAAAACGACGACCCGCTCAGTCAGGCCATGCGCGGGCTGATCGACAACGCAGGTTCGCAAGAACACCAAATTGCACTGTTGTGGAAAGCCATCGAGACCCTGCAGGCCAACCGCACCGCCACAGATTGCGTACCTTGTGACGCTGCGCGCAGTGAGCACTTTGAGGTCGATAAGTTCAACGAACTGGTGGGCAAGTAGGCCCACAGCGCCTGTGGCGCCGAGTGCGCTCGGGCGCTGATTCAGGTCGGGGTATTGGCGCGGATGGCCGACTTGGGCCGGAAGGCCATGCACACGGTATCCACCGTCTCCAGGTAGGGCCCGCCAATCAGGTCGATGCAATAGGGCACGGCTGCAAAGATGCCCCCCATCAGCAGTTTGCCTTCTTTGTCCCGCAGACCCTCCAGGGTTTCCTGGATCGCTTTGGGCTGGCCGGGCAGGTTGATGATGAGTGTTTGATCCCGAATCACTGCCACTTGGCGCGACAAAATTGCGGTGGGCACAAACTGCAGACTGATCTGGCGCATTTGCTCGCCAAACCCCGGCATTTCCTTGTGTGCCACCGCCAGCGTCGCCTCGGGCGTGACATCGCGCAGGGCAGGGCCCGTGCCGCCGGTGGTCAGCACCAGTGCACAACCGGCCCGCACCAACTCGATCAGCGCGGCACTGATGCCATCCTGTTCGTCGGGGATGAGTCGGGACTCGAATTGCAGCGGGTTCTTCAGCGCGCCAGTCAGCCAGTCCTGCAGTGCAGGCAGACCTTTGTCAGCGTACACACCCATTGAAGCTCGATCGCTGATCGAGACAATGCCGATCTTCACGGGGTCGGGCGTCAAGTTCGGGGCTGAGGTCATGGCGCATCCTGGTCGTCAGCATCGCTTTCGGGCTGAGGCGCATTGGTGGCGCCGCTGTCATCAAGCAACTGTGCCCGTGCGATCTGGAAAATGTCGCGGTAGGCGCGGCCATGGCGCTGGGCTTCGCCGGGGACTTCAGGCTTGGCGTCTTTGCGGGCCTGGCGAATCAGGGCGCGCAATTGCTGGGTGTCTGTGCCGGGGTACTGGGTCACCCACTCACCAAACGCGTCGTCTTCGGCAATCAGGCGATCACGCCAGGTTTCGGCCTGGTGCAGCGCATAATTTTCACGCGGCGAGCCGTTGCTTTGCTCAGCGAGCGCGGCGCGGATGTTGTAAATGCCGGTCTCATCAATCAGGCGCATTTGCTTGCCGATGAACTGCATCTGGCGACGCCGGCCCTCAAAGTTGGTGATCCGCTTGACCTCGACAATGGCGTCCCTGAGCTTGTCGGTCAAGCCGAGTCGCGTCAGCAGGTCGGCACGTAGGGTAATCAGGTCTTCACCCAGCTTTTGTAGTTCAAGGCTTTCGCGCTTGAGATCGGTGCGGCTTTGGTCGTCGGTGCCTTTGAGCTCGCGTTTGAGCTCCAGATCGCGTTCGCTGCCTTCAGCAACAAACTCACCTCTGACGAAATAGCCTTTTTTTAGTTTACGTGACATAGCCAAGTATCATAGCCGCCGATATGAAGAAACCCAACTCGTCCCCCGCCCCATCTGCCGCCCCGTCTACTGCTGACACCGGCTTCAGCTACAGCCGCCCTTATTTTGAGGAATTGGTTGACACCGCGCTGGCTCATGCCAAGAAACTCGGTGCCACCGATGCCGGTGCTGAAGCCTCTGAGGGCAGTGGCCTGAGCGTGTCGGTTCGCAAGGGTGAATTGGAGAACGTGGAGCGCAACCGCGACAAGTCGCTGGGCGTGACGGTGTATGTCGGCAAGCGCCGGGGCAATGCCAGCACGTCTGATTTCTCGCGGGCTGCCATCGAGCAAACCGTACAGGCAGCCTACGACATTGCCCGCTTCACAGCGCAAGACCCTTTTGCAGCCTTGCCTGATGCGCGTGATGTGGCGCCGCAGTCCAAGCAGCGCGCCGATCTGGACCTGTTCCAGCCCTGGGCCATCAACAGCGAGCAGGCAGCCCAATTGGCCCTGGTCATCGAGGCGGCAGCCTTCGCCACCAGCAAGCGCATCACCAACAGCGAGGGCGCGGCGGTGTCGGCCCAGCAGTCGCATTTTTTCAGCGCCCACACCCACGGTTTTCGGGGTGGTTATGCCAGCTCCAGGCATTCGATCTCGGTGTCGCCGATTGCCGGCAAGGGCAAAGACATGCAGCGCGACGCCTGGTACAGCTCCATGCGCCATCCTGACGACTTGGCGGCGCCAGAGGCAATTGGCCGCTACGCCGCTGAGCGTGCCCTGAGCCGCTTGAAAGCGCGCAAGATCGCCACCACCGAGTGCGCAGTGTTGTTTGAGTCGCCGCTGGCAGCAGGTCTGCTGGGCAGCTTTGTGCAGGCCATCAGTGGCGGTGCCCTGTACCGCAAGAGTTCTTTTTTGCTCGATTCCCTGGGCAAGCGGGTGCTGCCCAAACACATTGATATTTTCGAGGACCCGTTTGTCAAACGGGGCAAGGGCAGTTCACCGTTTGATGACGAGGGTGTCAAAGTCAAGGCCCGCCAGGTGGTGGATGCTGGCGAGGTGCAGGGCTACTTTTTGGGGAGCTACTCGGCACGCAAGCTGGGCATGAAGACGACCGGCAACGCTGGCGGCTCGCACAACCTCACTTTAAGTTCGCGCTTGACCCGCGCTGGTGACAACCTGGACGCGATGCTGAAAAAGCTTGGGACCGGTTTGTTGGTGACGGAGTTAATGGGCAGCGGCGTGAACTACGTCACGGGCGACTATTCACGCGGTGCCAGCGGTTTCTGGGTTGAAAACGGGCTCATTGCCTACCCGGTCCATGAGATCACCATTGCCGGCAACATGAAAGCCATGCTCAAAGGCATCCAGGCGGTGGGGGCCGATACCTATAACTACGGTTCCAAGACGGTGGGCTCCATCCTGGTGAACCGCATGAAAGTGGCTGGCAGCTAAAAGCTGTGCAGCCTCAATCTTGTTGAGAGCTGTAAGGGGGTCGTCAAGGTGCCAATGCGGCCTTGACGGCTGAAGACACCTGACCCATGTCGGCTCTGCCCGCCAAGCGAGTCTTGACGGCTGCCATGACCTTGCCCATGTCGCCAGGGCCGGAAGCACCGAGCTCGGTCACGATGGCCTTGACTTCAATGCTCACCTCTTCGGCGCTCAGGCGCTGAGGCAGGTAGGCGGCCAGCACAGTCACTTCGGCGGCTTCTACATCCGCCAAGTCCATGCGACCGGCCTGGGTGAAGGCTGTGATGGAGTCTTTGCGCTGCTTGATGAGTTTGTCCACGATGGCAATCATGGCGGTGTCGTCCAGCTCAATACGCTCATCTACCTCACGCTGCTTGGCCGCTGAGAGAAGCAGGCGAATCGTGCCCAGGCGTACGCTGTCTTTGGCGCGCATGGCGTTTTTCATGTCTTCGGTGATTTGTTCTTTGAGCGTCATGGTCAGGTTTCCTTGAGTAAGTCCAGGTGAAAGGGCGGCGAATTCAGGGTCGATCTCATGCAGAGAAGTCCCGGAGCATCAGCCCCAATGCAAAAAGCCCACCTGGGCATGCCCGGTGAGCTTTTTTTGCCCCTTGGCCAGAGTGAATCCGGCTTTTGGGGGCTTTTTGCATGAATTGAATCAATACATCTTTTTGGGCAACTGCATCGCGCGAATGCGTTTGTAGTTGCGCTTGACGGCAGCAGCCTTCTTGCGCTTGCGCTCTGCGGTGGGTTTTTCGTAGAACTCGCGTGCGCGCAAGTCAGTCAAAAGACCCAATTTTTCGATCGTGCGCTTAAAGCGGCGAAGGGCTACGTCAAACGGCTCGTTCTCTTTTACACGGATGGTTGTCATTAATGAATGGTGTCCAAAATATGCAGATTTCAGCCAATGGAAGATCGGGCCATATGACGAAGATCGTGCGGTGTTCCCCGCTTATAAAAAATTTAGGCAGCGGGGGTTTGCCAGAAAAGCTTTGGATTATAGCTTTTTTGTGGTGTCATTTTTTCAAGCTCTTTGGAGCCTGGCCGCGAGCCCATGGGCGCAGGCATAGCCGCTGGCCCAGGCCCATTGAAAGTTGTAACCCCCCAGCCACCCGGTCACGTCGACGACCTCACCGATGAAATACAGCCCGGGCTGTTTTGATTCCAAGGTCTGGGAAGACAGATCCCGCGTGTCGACGCCGCCAGCGGTGACCTCGGCCTTTTTATAGCCCTCGGTGCCAGTCGGGGTCAGTTCCCACTGACCCAGGCGTTGCGCCAGCATGGCCAGGGATTTGTCTGTTACGTCACTGGCGGCGCGCTGCCAGTTATGCCCCAGCGCTGTGCCTTGCGTCACCCAGGCCTCGGCTAGGCGCGATGGCACCATGCCTGCCAACTCGTTGGCCAAGAGCTTGCGCGAGCTGGCTTTGGCGCGGGTCAGGGCTTGCAGCAGGTCGATGTCCGGTGCGAGGTTGAGTCGTATGGGCGTGCCCACTTGCCAATAGCTCGATATCTGGAGCACAGCAGGGCCGCTCAGGCCCCGGTGCGTGAACAGCAGGTCTTCCAGAAAGCTGGCCTTGTCTTTTTTGGTGCCGGTTTCCATGCGCACCGGCAGGGACAAGCCCGCCAATTGGGCGTAGGGTTCCCAGGCGCCACCGTCAAAGGTCAGTGGCACCAAAGCGGGGCGTGGCTCAATCAACCGCAACCTGAATTGGCGGGCTGCCCTGTAACCGAAATCTGTGGCCCCAATTTTCGGGATGGACAGGCCGCCCGTCGCGATCACCACGGCATGGGCGTGAATCAAGCCATTTGAGCTATCTATTTCATAGCTGTTGGTGCTTTTATCTTCCCGGCTAGAGTCTTAAAACCTTATATTTTTGATGCTGCAAGGCTGCCAGCGTTTCACACCGCCTTTATCGCACTCGCGCAGCAGCATCGGGATGATGTCCTCGGCCGAGTTGTCGCAAAAAAGTTGGCCTTTGTGCTTTTCGTGGAAAGCGACGCCGTGACGTTGCAGCAGTTCGGTGAAGTCGCGCGGCGTGTAGCGCGCCAGGGCAGAGCGACAAAAATGCGGGTTCTCACCCAGAAAATTGGCCGGTGTGGTGTCTTTGTTGGTGAAGTTGCAGCGCCCGCCACCCGAGATGCGTATTTTCTCGGCCACTTTGTCGCTGTGGTCCAGCACCAGAACCTTCAGCCCCAGTTGGCCCGCCACGCCCGCACAAAACAGGCCGGCGGCACCTGCACCCACGATAACAACATCAAATTTTTGCATGGGCAGCAGTGTAGGGGCTGGGGCGGCCCGTGTTGCCTGCCCAACGCCGTTTGTCCGAGCCAGGCGATGCGGGTTCGCCGGGCCTAAGCCACCCGGCTGGCCTGACTGGACTCCTGCAAGGCCAGCAGGCCCTGCATCACGTCACCCACCACGATCACGCTGGGGCTGGCGAGTTGCTCGCGTTTGAGGGTGCTTTGCAGTTCACTTAAACGACACACGGCGTGGCGCTGGGTAGGCAGGCTGGCGTTCTGTATCACGGCAACTGGCGTCCACGCATCCAGCCCGCCCCGGCACAGTTCGTCCTGAATACGCTGCGCACCGCTCACGCCCATGTAAATGACGAGTGTGAGTTTGGCGCGGCGCGCGGTGGCCGAGATGGCTTGCCAGTCGGTGTCGTCGGCGCCGGGCCGGGCATGGCCGGTCAAGAAGATGACGCCATGGGCGTGTTCCCTGTGCGTGAGCGGCACGCCCAGTGAGGCCACGGCGGCCAGACCGGCCGTGACGCCGTTGACAACCTTCACCTCAACCCCGGCGGCGCGCAAGTGCTCCACCTCTTCGCCACCCCGGCCAAAAATGAAGGGATCGCCGCCTTTGAGGCGCACCACGTTTTCGCCTTCGTGAACCGCCATCAGCATGAGTTTTTCAATGAAGGCCTGAGGGGTGGAGGTGCAACCCCCGCGTTTTCCCACGTAGACAATACGGGCTGTTGGCGCGGCGTAAGCCACGATCTCCTCGCTGACCAGGTCATCCACCAGCAGCACGGTGGCGGCTTGTATGGCCTTCAGGGCCTTCAGCGTGAGCAATTCAGGGTCGCCGGGGCCGGCGCCTACCAGCGTGCATTGGCCGGTGCCCAGCGGGGTGTGTTGCTCTTGGGCCTTGGGATTTTGGATGTCGTTCTTCATACTTGCTCCACCAGACGCAAGATGTGTACCACCTGCTGTGCAATCGGCGCAGGCACGGGCCTGTCACCGGCCATGACCTGGCGGATGTAGGTGGCCGTGGTGTGTTCATCAATCTCTTTGGGCAATTCGGGCAGGGCGGTCAGTGAGCCACTCTGCGCCTCTTGTAACTCAACGGGTCGGCCGGAGATGAAGCCTTGCATGCGCGGCACGCGGCGGGGATCGGCCACAGCTTCTCCCTCGGTGCCGCGCAGCAGCAGGGCATGGGTGCCCATCAGTTCCAGGGTGGCGGCCATCGAGAGTGCGTACTCGGGGTGTGTGTAACTGCTGACCAGCAGGCTCTTGCCCGCACAGGGGTTCATGAGCTTGACCAGACTGTGGGCGGAGTTGCGCAGGTTCACCACACGCCGCACATCCAGCAGGCGTTGCAGGCCGGGGCACAACAAGTCGGTTGGCGCAAACATGACCTCGCCATTTGCTATGGTTTTAATTGATGTCTGGGCAGGTAAGTCAAGGGCCAGAAGTACTTTGGATGTAAATACGCGGCTGGACTCGGTGGCTGTGCCGTGGATCAGGACCGGCAGGCCTTCACGTGCCAGCAGCAAGGCCAGCAAGGGCGTGAGCACGGGCAGCTTGCGGGCACCGTTGTAGCTGGGAATGACAATAGTCGGGCGGTCACTGGCCGGAATTTTTTGCAGGCGTTGGTGGGTGGCATCCAGAAACCCGGCCATCTCCGCAGGCGTTTCGCCCTTGATGCGCATGGCGAGGCAAAAGGCACCAATCTCCAGGTCAGTGACGCTGCCATCGAGCACTTGCCCGAACAGATCGGCCGCCTGGTCCCGTGAGAGGGCGCGGGCGCCGTCTTTGCCGCGTCCTATTTCTTTGATGTAGTGGCCAATACTCATGCGTTTCAGTCGAATCTGTGTGTCAGTGGATGGGGTTAGGCGCAGTCAGGCACCTAGGTGTGGCTTGCCGCCTTGTCAAAACGGCTTGAGCCCCCAACTGGATTTTCGCCGGTAAAGGGGCTGGCCGTTGGCGGGGTTGCCGTCAGGCCCGGCGCCGACCAAGGCATATTGCGACGGAACGCGTTGGACCCGGTTGCTAAGATCGGGACCCCGTTTGTGGCTGGCCCCAGGCACCACGAATTGAGAAACATGTATAAAAAGAGGCTCCAGCCCCTAAAAAGAAAGCGTTTGTTGCTATGGTTTTGATGGCTATTATCTTGGGCACTCTGGCGGCAGGCATTGGGAGCGTCTGGGTGGCTGCCTTGCTCAGTTTTGGTGTGCTGGCCCGCTACACCCAGCACATGCTGAGCATGGCTGCGGGCGCGCTCCTGGCGACCGCCTTCATGCATCTCTTGCCCGAGGCCTTTGAGAGTCAGGCCAGTGCCCACGATTTGTTCATGACGCTGCTGGCCGGTTTGATTTTTTTCTTTTTGCTGGATAAAGCCGAGTTGTGGCACCACGGCCATGAGCACCATCATTCCCTTGAGGCGGCGCATGATCACCATGGCAGCGGTGCTGCGCATGACCATGCGCACAAACACGGCCCCGTGCCTGGAACCTGGGCGGTGCTGACCGGCGACAGCGTGCACTGCTTTGGCGATGGGGTGTTGATTGCCTCGGCGTTCATGGCCGATTTGCGTCTGGGCGTTATCGCCTCCCTTGCGGTGCTGGCGCACGAGGTGCCGCACCACATGGGCGACCTGATGGTGTTGCGCGCAGGCTCCTCCACCAAGCGTGTGGCGCTGGTCAAGGTGTCGTTGGCCGGCGCGGTGACTGCTTTGGGCGGCCTTTTGGGCTATTGGCTGGTGGAGAGGCTGCAAGACTACTTGCCGTATTTTCTGGTGGTGGCTTCCAGCAGCTTTGTGTATGTGGCGCTGGCCGATTTGATTCCACAGCTCCAAAAACGACTGTCTGCACGGCAGACTGCGGCTCAAATTGCCTGGCTGGCAGCCGGCATTCTCTTGGTGACCTGGGTGAGCGGCTTGGCGCACGTGCACTGAGCCTTGTCACCCGGGTGATCACTGGCACGGCGAAAACTCCAAAGGTCTTGGCAGGCGCTGCGCAGCGGAACATAATTCGCTTCTCACTTATAAATAGACGAGGATGACCATGCGCCGTTTGACTCCCCCCACCTCCTCACCATTGGCGCCCACGCGCCGCTCCCTGCTGCGCGCGGCGGGCGGCATGGGTTTGCTGGCGGCTGGGCTGGCCACCTGGCCCGAGACGCGCTTGTTGGCCCAGCAGGTCAGTGACTTCATCAGCGGACCGCCCATGCCAGACATTCCGGCGCGCCAGTTGTCACCCCATGTCTGGATGATCTACGCGCAAGACGGTTTCCCCACCCCCGAGAACCAGGGCATGATGTCCAACGTGTTGTTTGTCGTAACGAGCGCTGGTGTGGTGGTGATTGATTCGGGGAGCTCACTGCAAATTGGCGAAATGGCCATCCGCATGATTCGCAAAGTCACGCCCAAGCCGGTGGTGGCGGTGTTCAACTCCCACTACCATGGCGACCATTGGCTGGGCAACCATGCATTTGTCGAGGCGTATGGCAAAGACTTGCCGATTTACGCGCTCGAATTCACCCGGGCCCAGATTCAGGGCGCTGAAGGCAATTTGTGGCGCAGCCTGATGGAGCGCTGGACCAACCAGGCCACGCTGGGCACCCGGGTGGTGGCGCCCAACCACACGGTCACGCACGGTCAAAAATTTGAGTTTGGCGATGTGACGTTGCAGCTGCACCACTATGGCACCTGCCATACGCCCTCTGACTTGTGCGTGCAAGTGGTGCAGGACAAGTTGACCGCCGTGGGCGACATTGCCATGGCCAACCGCATAGCCAACATTGATGATGGCTCGTACCCCGGGACCTTCAAGTACTACAAGGCTTTGGCCGCGGCTGTCGGGGACCAGCTGTGGGTGCCGGGCCATGGCGAAGGGGCCAAAGACCTGCTGAGCACCTACGGCCAGTTTTTGGCGGGCATTTGGGAGCCCTGTCTGGCGACTGTGAAAGAGGGCCTGCCCGAGTCAGAGGCCAAAGCCCGGGTGCTGAAAGACCCGCGTGTGGCTAGTCGGGCCAAGACCATGCTGGGGTTTGACAGCAACATCGGCAAGTACACCAGCCTGGCGTACCTGGAGGCCGAGAAAGAAGCGTTTTGAGCGGCGCGTCGTAGCGCTTCAACCCTTGGCGCAGGGCAGGCCGGGCGTGTTGCACCACGCGCTCCAGCTGCCGGCATATAGCCCGGTGCGGCCCAGGCCCGCCACTTCCATGGCCAGCAGGTTGGGAATGGCGCTCACGCCACTGCCGCAGTGGTGCA
>JAUXQA010000112.1 GCA_030683195.1 Rhodoferax sp.
GGCGCAGCACGGGCTGAAGGCGCTGCCCGGCGATGGGCGAGCGACCGACCCGACAGGCCACGTGCACTTGCTGGCCCGTGGCGAACATCCGGCTGTGCTGCCGGCCGGCGTGGTGGCCAGCGCGGTGACGCTGGAAGACCTGTTCATGGGCCTGACGGCATGAGCACCGCCGCTGCGCTGACCGCCATCTGGCAGGGGCCCGGCCAGGCCGCCTGGCACGACGGCATCCACCTGCGCCGGGGCCGCGACTGGACGGCCGGCTTGCTGGCGGGCGCCGCCGTGCTGCTGCTGATCCACCTGGCCTGGGGCCGCGGCCTGGCCCTGATGGCGGGCCTGGTGTTCCTGATCGTCGTGTCCAGCACCGCCTGGGTCCAGCTGTGCACCAGCCTCCTGATGCAGAACCAGGTCGCACTGGCCCGCCTGGTGCCGGGCCATGTGCAGCGACTGCGTGTCACGCTGTTGCTGGGCGGGGTGTTGCTGGCGGGTGCTTATGCCTTGTTCAGCGGCTGGGGAGTGCCCGCCCAGAGAACCGTGCTGATGTTGGCCACCGTAGCCTGCCTGCGCGCGTCGGGCCGGCAGTGGCCCTGGCCCCAGGTGTGGCTATTGGCGGGTTCCGTGGTGGTGGCCGCTGATCCCTGGGCCCTGCTGCAAGCGGGGTTTTGGCTCAGTTTTGTGGCTGTAGGGGTGTTGTTTGCAACGTCTGCTGCGCCGGGCAATCCCCAGCCCGCTGGCGCAACGGGCAGCAGCCTCCTGTCGAGGATGGGGGCTCCTCTGCGTGCCATGGCGCATCAGCAAGGGGTGATCACCCTGGCCTTGACGCCGCTGACCTTGTTGCTGTTTAGCCAAGCATCGGTGGTGGGTCTGCTGGCCAATGCGCTGGCGATTCCCTGGGTCACGCTGGTGCTCACCCCGCTGGCCATGCTGGGGGTGCTGATTGCACCGTTATGGGACTTGGCGGCGGGTGCTGTGGCTGCTTTGCGCTGGGTTTTGCAGTGGCTGGCTTCCTGGCCTTATGCCAGTGTGTCCCTGGCGCAAGCGCCCTTGTGGGCTGGGGCTGCTGGGGTGTTGGGTGGTGGGTTACTGGCCATGCCACTGCCCCGCAGCGTGCGGTTCCTGGGCGTGCCCTTGCTGCTCCCGGTGCTTCTATGGCAAGCGCCACGCCCTGAAGTGGGTCAGTTTGAGTTGCTGGCAGCCGACATCGGGCAGGGCAATGCGGTGATCGTACAAACCGCCACGCATGCCCTTGTCTATGACGCCGGCCCCCGTCTGGGGCGAGATACCGATGCCGGGCACCGCGTGCTGGTGCCCTTGTTGCGCGCGTTGGACACACAAGTCAACACGCTGGTGCTGAGCCATCGGGATAGCGACCATGTGGGGGGTGCACAGGCGGTGCTGGCCATGCACACGGGTGCGGAACTGCTCAGCTCCATTGAGCCTGAGCACGAGTTGCAGGCGGTTCGCCCGGCAACCCGTTGCGAGGCGGGTCAGCGGTGGCGCTGGGACGGGGTCGATTTTGAAGTGCTGCATCCGCGTGCCCAGGACTATGAGGCTGGCCTCAAAAGCAATGCCTTGAGTTGCACCCTGCGCATCAGTAACGGGGCGCAATCCATCTTGCTGGCGGGCGATATCGAGCAGGCCCAGGAATCCCGACTGGTTGCCGAGGGGGTGGATATCCGCGCCACGGTATTGCTGGCGCCGCACCACGGCAGCAAAACCTCCAGCAGCGCGGCCTTTCTGGATGCAGTGCAGCCGCAGATCGTTCTGGTTCAGTCAGGCTACAGGAACCGTTTTGGTCATCCGGCACAGCCTGTTTTGGTGCGTTATGCCGAACGCAGCATTCGGGTGATCAATTCGCCCCATTGTGGTGCAGCCTTCTGGCATTCGGTCAAGCCGGAGCAGGTACAGTGCCAGCGAGAACAGGCGCTGCGTTACTGGCATCATCGGGTTCCTTGACGGGGTTGGCGCAAAGCTTGCTAAGCTATCAATAAGAGAGGGCTTGTTTATGAATAAATTTGACGAGATGTACACCCAGTTGCCCTATGAGTTCTTTACTCACGGGGCAAAAATTCGCGATCACTACAAGATCTATGACGAATGGCTGGCCAGCCAACCCGGCGACATGATGGCCAAGCGGCGTGAAGAAGCCGAGATGATATTTCGGCGTGTGGGCATCACGTTTGCCGTGTACGGCGAAAAAGACGAGGAGGGCGCAGGCAACGAACGCCTCATTCCCTTTGATCTGATCCCGCGCATCATTCCCGCCCATGAGTGGGCCAGCATGGAACGTGGCCTGGTGCAGCGTGTGACCGCCCTCAACCGGTTCATTCATGACGTTTACCACGACCAGGAGATCATCAAGGCAGGCGTGGTGCCGCGCGAGCAGATCGAGAACAACGCCCAGTTTCGCCCTGAGATGATGGGGGTGGATGTACCCAACGGCATTTATTCCCATATTTCCGGCATTGACATCGTGCGCGCCTCCAACGCTGCAGGCGAAGGCGAGTACTTTGTGCTGGAAGACAACCTGCGCGTGCCCAGCGGGGTAAGTTACATGCTGGAAAACCGCAAAATGATGATGCGGTTGTTTCCCAAGCTCTTCAATGCCCACCGTGTGGCACCGGTCACCCGCTATCCGGATTTGTTGCTGGAGACGCTGCGCGACAGCAGTCCGGCCACCACGGCCGAGCCCACAGTAGTGGTGCTGACACCGGGCATGCACAACAGTGCCTATTTTGAGCACGCTTTCCTTGCGCAGCAAATGGGGGTGGAGCTGGTCGAAGGTCAGGATCTGGTGGTCAAGGACAACTTTTTGTACATGCGCACCACCCGCGGGCCCAAGCGGGTCGATGTGATCTACCGCCGTGTGGACGATGATTTTCTCGACCCGAAGGTTTTCCGGTCAAGCTCCACGCTGGGCTGCGAGGGCTTGATGGAGGTGTACCGCGCGGGGCACGTCACCATTTGCAACGCGGTCGGTACGGGTGTAGCCGATGACAAGTCGATCTACCCCTATGTACCCAGGATGATCGAGTTTTACCTTGGTGAAAAGCCCATTCTCAATAACGTCCCCACCTACATGTGCCGCAACAAGGACGACCTGGCCTACACGCTGGCGAACATGAAGGACCTGGTGATCAAGGAGGTCCATGGGGCGGGTGGTTACGGCATGCTGGTGGGGCCTGCCGCCACGCAGGCCGAGATCGAGGACTTCCGCAAAGCGGTGTTGGCCAACCCGTCGGGCTATATCGCCCAGCCCACCTTGAGCTTGTCTAGCTGCCCAACCTTTGTTGAAAGCGGCATCGCACCGCGCCATATTGATTTGCGGCCCTATGTGCTGAGCGGCAAGACCGTGCAAATGGTGCCGGGTGGCCTGACCCGGGTGGCGCTCAAGGAAGGCTCGCTCGTGGTTAACTCATCGCAAGGCGGAGGCACCAAAGACACCTGGATTCTTGAGCCCGAGCAAGAGAGCGGCGCAGAGCCTGAGGTTGCAGCGCCGATATCCGAGGCAACTCCCAAGGCGAGCCAGTCTCAGTCCCAATCCCAGTCATCCTGAGTACAAGGAGCCATTTTTCATGCTGTCCCGCACCGCCGATCACCTTTTCTGGATGTCACGTTACACCGAGCGCGCTGAAAACACGGCCCGCATGCTCGATGTCAATTACCAGACCTCATTGCTGCCCCAATCCCAGGCCGCTGCCTTGGTGGGCTGGCAAGGCCTGCTAAGCATCAGCGAGCTGCTGCCTGCGTATACCGCTGCCCATGGCGACATCAACCTGCGCGACGTGATGGATTTCATGGTGAAGGACGAGAGCAACCCCTCCAGCATCGTGTCCTGTCTGGGCGCTGCCCGCGAAAATGCGCGAGCCGTTCGCGGCACCTTGACCACCGAAGTCTGGGAAACCCAGAATCAGACTTGGCTGGAGGTCAAGCGCCGCATCAGGGAGGGCGAGCATGAGCATGACCCAGGGCAGTTCTTTGAGTGGGTCAAGTACCGCTCGCACCTTTCACGGGGCGTGACGGTAGGCACCATGCTCATGGACGAGGCCTTGCACTTCATGCGCCTGGGTACTTTTCTGGAACGGGCCGACAATACCGCCCGGCTGGTGGATGTGAAGTTTCATGCGGCGAACACGGACTTTTTCGATCCCGGCAACGAAAAAGATCAGGAATACGACTTCTATCACTGGAGCGCGATTTTGCGCAGCGTCTCGGGCTTTGAGGTGTACCGCAAGGTTTACCGCGACGTGATCAAACCTGAGCGTGTGGCAGAGTTACTGATTCTTCGCGCAGACATGCCGCGCTCGTTGCATGCCAGCCTCAATGAAGTGGTCAGCAATTTGAGCCTGGTGGCCAACGATCCACTGGGTGAAACCCACCGTCGTGCGGGCAAGCTGCGCGCTGAACTCCAGTATGGGCGCATTGATGAAATTCTGGCGACCGGTTTGCATGCTTACCTGACCCAGTTTCTGGATCGCATCAATGACTTGGGCATGCACATCAGCCGGGAATTTTTGATTCCCTCCACGGCTTGATTCAGAGCAAGTGCGGCTTTCTTTTTTGCATAATGTCCGCCAAAGGACATTAACATGACAGTGGCAGAGATCAACCGCAAACTGGATTTGGCCCGCACGCACGGGCCTCTACAAGACATCATCGTGCCACCCTGCCCGGAGTTGCTTACTGCACTCCAGCGGGAGGTCAGTCAACCTGACCCGGACCCCGCCGTCATTGCTCGTATAGCGGGCAGTGATGTAGCCATGGCAGCGGCGCTCATCCGGATCGCCAACAGTTCTTACTATGCACGCAGCCGGGCGGTCCGCACGGTCAATGAGGTTGTAGCCATGTTTGGCGTGAAGCCCACGGTGGCGATACTGACCGGGTTCTTGACCTGCAATTCGATGCCCGTGAATTCGCCCTTGCTGGGTCATTTTTGGGAATCCTCCACGCGACGATCGCTGGCCATGGGCTACATAGCCCGCCAGATGTACGGTCTGGACGCTGATGTCGCCCAGATGTGCGGCCTGTTTTGTCATGTGGGCATTCCAGTCATGCTGCAAGGGGTACGAGGCTACAGTGGCACGTTGGCTGAAGCGCTGGCCCGCCAGGACCGCAGCTTCACGGAGACTGAAAATGCCGCCCATCGCACCGATCACACGGTGGTAGGCGCGATCGTGGCCAAGACCTGGCGCCTGCCGCCTGTGGTTCACCTCGCGGTTCGGCTCCACCACGATTTCACGGTGCTCCACGATGCCGCCATTCCCGCAGAAGTCCGCAGTCTGGTCGCTATCGGTTGCATTGCCGAGCACCTGGTGAACCGGCATGAGGGCGTCCGGGAACAAAAGGAATGGGCGCTGCACGGGCCTGAGTGCCTGGCCTATTTGCAGGTCAATGAACTGGAAGTGGCCGCCTGGGAGGATGCGTTGCACGCTGTATTTGAAGGGGTGGTGTTGGCCTGAGCCTGGGCGCGCGCCACTTCCTGCCCAAGTTCGATCACGGCCATGGCGTAGTAGCTGCTCCAGTTGTAGCGTGTGATGGCATAGAAGTTCTCGGTGCCCGCCACATAGCTGGGCGCTGCATCCCCATTTTGGAGCTCCACCAAGGCCAACGGCCCTTTGTGCTGTAGAGCTGTGCCTTCAAGCACTGCGCCTTTGGCAACAAAGCTGGGCACGCTGAACGTAGGCAAAATATCGGGCGTCATCAACGCCTCCATGTTGAGGGTACGGACGTCAAAGCTCACCGGGTAATGGGTGGGCATGCCACTTTGCCAGTTGAAGGCAACAAAGTAGTTGGCGACCGAACCAATCACGTCTGCGGGGCTGTCAAACAGGTCAATGCGCCCGTCACCATCAAAATCAATCGCATATTTCACCCAGCTTGACGGCATGAACTGGGGCATGCCCATGGCACCTGCAAAGCTGCCGCGCACGGACAGCGGATCGACGCCTGTTCGGTGGGTCAGGCTCAGGTACTGCTCCAGTTCAGCTCTGAAGAATTCGCTGCGAGCGGCCGCTCGCGGGTGACTCACCGGAAAATCAAACGCCAGCGTGGTGAGTGCGTCCAGCACCCTGAAGCCGCCCATTTGCTGGCCATAAATGGTTTCCACGCCAATTACGCCCGCAATGATGGCGGCGGGTACACCCGTGGTTCGTTCAGCCCGCTCCAAAGCCTCCCGGTTGGCCTGCCAAAAGGCAACGCCTGCCTTGATACGCACCGGGTCAATGAAACGGCTGCGGTACACACGCCAGTTCTTGGGTGTGCCCACCGGGGGCGGCTGTATGAATTTGACCACTTGGGGCATGTAGTTGGCTTGCCCTACGGCTTGGCGCACCCAATCGGTGTCGAGGTTTCGGCGCTGGGCCATGTCGGTCACGGCACGCATGACGTCGTCGCGTGTTGCATAAGCGGGTCCCACGGCCTGAGCCGCTTTGGACGCCTTGCCCGCTTGGCGTGCTTTCTCTGTTTTGGAAGCAGGCTTGGCGTGAGGCGCCTTGGCCTTCTTCGTTGAATCATTTGACCCTGTAGCCGATACGATTGAAGGATTTGTTGCTATCAATAAAGAAGCTATTGAAAGAAGGAGTTTGAAACGGGGCATGTGAATCAGGTCGGCCAAGGGAGTTGTTTGAGTTCGCGCTTCAGTGTAGCGAGGCGCCTGGCCTGCACGCGCTCGGGCTCACCGGCTTTCCGGGGTGCATAGCGCAGTGCCTCCAGCTTGAGCAACCAGTCGCTGATGGCCTTGGCAGCCGGGTTGCCGGTACCGCGTTGGGCCAGGAGTTGCTGCGCCATGAGGCGTGGCGGGCTCTGCGGAGCCAGGGTGATTCCGATGTGCTCCAACCGGGCAGCAGCGGTGTTGAGCAGTCGCAGCCAGGGGTCTTGGCGGCTTCGTTCCCACCAGGTCCAGATGGCACCTGCCAGGCTGGTGGCCACCACGATGCCGATCAACAAATAGGCCAAATCTTCCCAACTGGGGGCCTCAAAGCCCAGGCTTTTAAGCAGGTCCAGTTGCTTGCCCTGGGTGTAGTTCAGGACCGACTGGTTCCAGCGGTTATTGATGGCTTCCCACGCGGCGCGCAGGTTCAGGGCAAATTGCGGGTCAACGTTACCAAACAGGGCTTCTGTGATGACCCCGCGCGGCGCCTGCAGGCGTTGCAGCGTGCCAGTGCGGCTGGGAGCCACCGACGAGGTGGGGTCGATGCGCACCCAGCCGCGCCCGGCCAGCCAGACTTCGGCCCAGGCATGGGCGTCGCTTTGGCGCACCACATGAAAACCGTCCACCGGGTTGGCCTGCCCCCCCTGATAGCCGGTGACAATGCGGGCCGGCACATCCAGTGCGCGCATCAGCACCACAAAGCTCGACGCAATGTGCTCGCAAAACCCCGCTTTTTTGTCAAACCAGAACTCGTCTGCCGTGTGCTGGCCGTAGACACCGGGCTCCAGTGTGTAGCGGTAACTCCCGTTACGCAGGCGTGCCAGCACAGCATTCACCACCAGTGTGTTGTCGGTGCCGGATAGCGTGGGGTCCCGGCGCAACTCACTGGCCAGCGCCAGGGTGCGAGGGTTGAATCCGGGCGGCAGGTTCAGATAATCCTGCAGGCCTACCACAGCGCTCTGGGGGCCGTGCTGAAAATTCGTAAAGCTCTGGGCCGTGTAGCGCACCAGTTCGGTGATGGGGCGCTGCACTTGCCACTGCAGCTCGGGTGTCATGGTGGCCTGGAAGCCGGGCAACAGGGGCGCTGTGGCGGCGGCGTCCAGTGTCAACAGCCAGCGCCTCTGGTGTGGCTGCAAAGTCACCTGGTAGTTCACTGGGTTGCCGAGCGACTGCAAGTCGGCCTCAGGCTGCAGGCGCGGGGGAAAGTCCGAGCGCAGCGGCAGCCAGTTGCGCCCGTCAAAGGTGGACAGTACCGGCCCCCTGAAATACAAATCGGGCTGGAGCGGCGTGGCGCCCTCAAAGCGCACCCGCATGGCAATGCTGTCGTCCAGCGCCAGGCTGGCAATGGTGCCGACCTGCATGGAGGCCGACAAGCCACTGCGCCCACTCATGGCATCGCCCGGCATTCCCCACAGGGGTGCCATGCGTGGGAACAGCACAAACAGCACGATCATGATGGGTGCGCCCAGCAAGGCCATGCCGGCGGCTGTTCGCGCTGCCAGCAGCAAAGGCGGGCGCCCCACCGGCATGTGGGCGTTGACCAGCGCGGTCAACAAGCCGAGCAGGGCAATGAGCATGGCGGCTGCCGTGAGCAGCGACTGCGAGAAAAAGAAGTTGGTCAGCATCAAAAAGAAGCTGAGGAAAAACACCACAAAGGCATCCCGCCTGGCCCGAAGCTCCAGCGTTTTCATGGCCAGCAGCACCACAATCAGGGTGATGCCCGCGTCCCGCCCCATCAGTGTTTTGTGGGTGAACAAGGTGGCCGCTACGGTGACACACACCAGCACCATGAGCGCCCAGCGCGGTGGGAGAGGTCGCAGCGTGAGGGCCAACCACCCTCGCCAGACCAAAACGCCTGCCCCCAGCAGGCTGCACCACAGCGGCAGGTGGGTCACTTGCGGCATCACGACCCAAGTCATGACCGCCAGCATGAACAACGTGTCGCGGCTGTCCCGTGGCAGGTGGGCGAGTGGCTTCAACACAAAGCCAGCACTTCAAGACAGCGCAGTTTATGGGCCTCACCGTGGCCGGGTTTGATCTCGACGCCGCCCAGGCGCAGACCGTAATTCAGCCCGCGCTGTTCCGCCAACAGGACCCAGGCGCACAGGCGGGACAGTTGTTGTTCAGGGTGAGATGTGCCGGTATGCGCGCGACTTAGCCAGAGCTCATGGCGCTGGACTTCGGCCGCGTCACGGCTGACCAGCTCGTCCTTGCCTGCAGCCTTCTTCCAGACAATGAGTTTGAGCGGATCGCCTCGGCGGTAGGCCCGCACCCCATCAAATTCACCACTGTTTGACGCATGAGCAATGCCCGCACCCCCTGCGCGGGGTTCTCCTGCGGGTAGCGGCGGTGCCGATTTTTCAGGGGCGGGGTAGACCAAAACCTGCGCGGCTGGCCGCCACACAGTCCAGACTCTGAAAGTGCCCAGGGGAAAACGTGTCTCTGCCGTGAGCGTGGGCACGCGGTGAAGGCCACGCCCGGGGGGCTTGAAGCCCAGGGTGACTGTGGTACTGCCCTGAGCGGGCACGTCGGCCCAGGTCCAGTGATCAGCACCCAAAACCGACAAGCCAATGCCATAGCGCTGGCTGCGCCCGGGATTGTTCATCTTTATAGGAATACTGGCTGTAGCCGGCATAAATATTGGCTTGGGAGATATCAAATTCATAGTCAGCCCCCGCAAAGTGCCGTGACCCACATGCATGCCCACCAAGGTGCTGCCCGCCAGCAAAAACGTCAGCAGATAGCCCAGGTTGAGCTGGTAGTTGATGGAGGCAATCAGCAATACCAATAGGGTCGCCCCCAGCATGAGGCCGGGGCGGGTGGGCAGGATGTAGACGTTTCGCTGGGTCAGGGTGGTGGTGTCCTGGTGGGGCAGGCGGCTCTCAAACCAGCGCCTGAAGCGGGTTCGTACATAAGCCAACGGGCTAAACCAAGCCGTCCGGCTGGCTGCTGGCTCGGCGTCAAGGGTGGCCGAGTTCAAGGCAGCGGCACCGCATCAATCATCGCCCGCACTTGCTCCACCGATCCCCGTCCGGCATCGCCCACGGGAATCAACCGGTGTGCCACGGTCTGGGGCAGGATGGCCTGGATGTCATCCGGGGCGACATAGTCGCGTCCACTCAACAAGGCTTGCGCCTTGGCTGCCCGCACCACCGCGATACCGGCTCGCGGGCTCAAGCCCATCAGGAACCACTGGCCCGAGCGCGTGGCGGCAATCAGGTCCTGCACATAGTTCAGCAGGGGCTCACTGGTATGAACAGCCAACACCTTCTTTTGCAGCTCTTCCAGCTCAAGCGCAGTCAGCAGGCTGGGCAGGGCCTCCACCATGTCCCGCCGGTCATGACCCGCCAACAATGCACGCTCGGCAGATCGGTTGGGGTAACCCAAAGAGATGCGCATCAAAAACCTGTCCAGCTGCGACTCAGGCAAGGCGTAGGTGCCGAGTTGATCATTCGGGTTTTGCGTGGCGATGACGAAAAAAGGCGAGGGCAGGGGCCGGGTTTCACCGTCGATGGTGACCTGCTTTTCTTCCATGGCCTCCAGCAATGCACTTTGCGTTTTCGGGCTTGCGCGGTTGATTTCGTCGGCCAGCAAAACTTGCGCAAACAAGGGTCCGGGATGAAATACAAAAGCGGCCTTGTCGCGCTCGAAAATCGACACACCTGACAAGTCGCTCGGCATCAGATCGGCAGTAAATTGCACCCGTGAGAACTGCAGACCAAAGGTTCTGGCCAAGGCGTGGGCCAGTGTGGTTTTTCCCACACCGGGCACGTCTTCAATCAATAAATGTCCCCCGGCCAGCAGGCAAGCGACACAGTCTTGCGTTTGCGCAGGCTTGCCCACAATCACCGTGTTAAGCTGTTCGACCAGTGATTTAAGTTTGATTTGTGCGTCCATGACAGCACGTTACCAAAAAATTAAAGAGACAGGCTACTACCGTGACTATGACCGGATACTTCACCCACCCCGACTGCCGTAAACACGAAATGGGCCCTGGTCACCCCGAGTGCCCTGAACGTCTTGATGCCATTGAAGACCGACTGCTGATCTCTGGTGTAGGCGACGCACTGGACCGGCGCGAAGCCCCGATTGCTCCTCTGGCTGATATCGAACTGGCGCATGGCCGAATGCACGTGGCATCACTGCGGGGCTTGAGCGATGTCTTGAAGGAAGAGATTGAAGCCGGCGGCCCTACCCACAGCCAGGTGGACCCCGATACCTCCTTGAACATCTATACGTGGGACGCCGCCTTGCGAGCAGCCGGCGCTGCTCTGGCGGCGACCGACGCAGTCATTGCGGGTGAGTTGGAAAATGCTTTTTGCGCCGTGCGCCCACCGGGTCACCACGCCTGCCGGGACAAGGCGATGGGCTTCTGTTTTTTCAACAACGTGGCCGTTGCCGCCAAGTACGCCCTGGAGCGCCATGGCCTCAAGCGGGTCGCGATTGTGGACTTTGATGTGCACCATGGCAACGGAACCGAAGACATCGTGGCCGGTGACGAGCGCATTCTCATGGTCAGTTTTTATCAGCATCCCTTCTATCCCATGGACTGGTCCTTCTCCAACGCGGGCAACCTGGTCAATTTGCCGGTGCCGGCTTACACCAAGGGCATGGATGTCAGAGAGCTGATTGAAAGTATCTGGATTCCGCGTCTTGAAGCATTCAAGCCTGAGATGATCTTTATCAGCGCCGGATTCGATGCACACCGGGAGGACGACATGGGTCAGATGGGCCTGGTTGAACAGGACTATGCCTGGATCACGAGTCGTATCAAGGACGTCGCGCGACGCCATGCCAAGGGCCGGATTGTGTCTTGCCTGGAAGGTGGCTACTCCTTGAGCGCGCTTGCGCGTAGTGTGGAGGCGCATATCCGGGTGCTGGCGGATGTTTAACAACCGGATTACTGATTTCGACGTTTGGCTGGCGGCACTGATCAAACCCAATTCACTGATTGAGTTGGGTGTGCTGCTGCTGTGTGCCACCCTGGCTTGGGGGGTTGCGGCGATGCTGTCCCGCGCGGTGGGTGTGCGGGATGCCTCTTCCATCATGTTCGGCAAAGTCACAGTCGACGGCGTGCTTTTTCCATTGTTGCTGTTGTCTCTGGCCTACGGCGCACAAACCCTGATGCTCGGGCGAGTGCCGCTGGTGGTGTTCAAGATTGCCATTCCTGTGCTACTGGCTCTGCTGGTGATCCGGCTGGGCGTCAAAGTGCTGCAGGCGGCTTTTGATGACAAGCCGATCGTCCGCGTGCTGGAGCGCACCATTTCCTGGGTAGCCTGGCTGGCCATGGTGCTGTGGGTCAGTGGCCTGTTGCCCCTGCTTCTGGAGGAGCTTGACCAGATCACCTGGAAGATCGGTGGCTCCAAGATGTCGGTTCGCACGATGATCGAAGGGGCGTTGACAGCGGGTGCGATGCTGATCATTTCGCTCTGGATCTCGGCCGCCATTGAGTCCCGTTTATTGCGTAACGCCACTGGCGGCGAGTTGTCGCTGCGAAAGGCAGCGAGCAATGCGACCCGGGCCTTACTGATGTTTGTGGGCCTCATGCTGGCGGTCTCGGCGGTGGGTATCGATCTGACAGCGTTCTCTGTGGTGGGTGGCGCGATTGGTGTGGGTGTGGGTTTTGGCCTGCAAAAGCTGGCTGCCAACTATGTCAGTGGATTTGTCATCCTGGCCGAGCGCAGCATGCGCATTGGCGACAACGTGCGGGTCGACAACTTCGAGGGTGTGGTCATGGAGATCAACGCCCGCTACACGGTGATCCGGTCATTGGCGGGTCGTGAATCCATTGTCCCCAACGAAATGCTAATCACGACGCGGGTTGAAAATTTGTCACTGGCAGATTCCCGTGTCTGGCTTTTTACGGTGGTGTCGGTGGGGTATGACAGCGATGAGAATCTGGTGATGGACTTGCTCAAGCAGGCTGCCCTGAACCAGCCCCGCGTGTTGCGTGACCCCGGACCCTCGGTGAACCTGTCGGTTTTTGGTGCTGACGGGCTGGAGTTCAAAGTGGGGTTCTGGATCGCTGATCCCGAGAACGGCAGCGACAACTTGCGCTCCATGATCAACCTGGACATCCTCAGATCTTTGCGCGCTAACCACATTGAAATACCTTACCCGCAAAGAGTGATTCATAGCCGCGTGATTGAAAACGTGCTTTAGTCAGCAGGTATAATTTTTACAAAAAGCACGATCGTTCTTTTTTGGTCACTTCAGCCAAAGTTCACCAAGGTGACGCGGGCTGGAGTGGACACAGCATAGAATCGATCGATTGACGTGTACGTCAATCGAAGTTGACGCGTACGTCAACTTTGAGAATGTGTACGTTAAAGAATAAAACCGAATTTACAACCCTCTGGAGTCGCAGCAATGAAAGTCCTGGTCGCAGTCAAGCGCGTGGTGGACTACAACGTGAAGGTCCGCGTCAAGTCGGACAACACCGGTGTAGATATCGCCAACGTCAAAATGAGCATGAACCCCTTTGATGAAATCGCCATCGAAGAAGCCGTGCGTTTGAAGGAAAAAGGCGTGGTGACGGAAGTCATTGCGGTGTCTTGCGGCGTCACGCAGTGCCAGGAAACACTGCGCACAGCCATGGCCATTGGTGCGGACCGCGCCATTTTGGTTGAAACCAGTGAAGAGTTGCAGCCCCTGGCGGTGGCCAAATTGCTCAAGGCGCTGATCGACAAAGAGCAACCTGGCCTCATCATCTTGGGCAAACAAGCCATCGACGATGACTGCAACCAGACCGGCCAGATGCTCGCAGCGTTGGCTGACCTGCCTCAAGCCACCTTCGCGAGCAAGGTTGAAATTGCCGATGGCAAAGCCTTGGTGACCCGTGAGGTCGATGGTGGCCTGGAAACACTGAGTGTCACGTTGCCTGCTGTGATGACCACCGACCTGCGTCTCAATGAGC
>JAUXQA010000068.1 GCA_030683195.1 Rhodoferax sp.
CCGACTTGCAAAGCCACCTGGACAACCAGGAGCGCGACATCCTGATTCAGGCCCTGCGGGAGACTGGCTTCAATCGCACCGTGGCAGCGGCCCGACTGGGTATCAGTCTGCGCCAAATGCGCTATCGGATCGCCAGGCTGCACATTGAAACCCCAAACAGCAGCGAATCTTTCGATGAAACAAGCTAGCACGCCAAAGTCTGCGCCGATCTGGGTGGATGGCTGGTACCAATTCGCAAGCCCTATTGAATCGCCCAATTTCGGACCACGCCCGCCCGGCTGCAAGCCCGAGCTGATCGTGGTGCACGCCATCAGCCTGCCGCCAGGCTCATACGGTGGCAAAGAAGTTGAGCAACTGTTCACGAATCAACTGGACTGGGAGCAACACCCATACTTTGAGACGATTCGGGATATGACCGTGTCAGCGCATTTTTATATCCGGCGTCAGGGTGAATTGCAGCAGTTTGTCAGCGCAGAGAACCGCGCATGGCACGCCGGCGTTTCCAGTTACCGGGGACGCAGCAACTGCAATGATTATTCCATTGGGATAGAGCTTGAAGGCGCTGAAGGCGGCCCCTTTGAGGACGCGCAGTACGAGACGCTGGCGGCCTTGTGCGCGGCCATCCTGGAGCGTTACCGATTGGCCGATCTGGCTGGCCACGAACATGTGGCCCCGGGCCGCAAGACCGATCCGGGCGTCGGATTTGATTGGCAGCGGCTTCAGAACTCTCTGGGTCTGGTGCAAAAACAGTTACCAGAAGGCGTAGGACGATAGACGGATTTTTGCAACATCTGGCTACCCGTTACAAGGACAAACCCAGACGCCGTGTTTTTTTGAATCTGAAGCATTACACTACAGGTAGTGGCTTGTCTTCACTTCAGACCCTATATATAGTGTGTGGTGATCTCTACCACAACCCGCAGATAAATCGGGGCTGTGCCTGGACGTCCAGGAATCCAAACAAAATCAAGTTACAGACGAGGAAGAAATGCAATCAACTTTGACCCCCCCTGCCCCAACCCACGCCAGCGCCACAGCGCCGCATGTCGCAACGGGTAATAGCAGCCCGGCACCCAGCGCGCTTAACCATTACCAGATCATTCGCCGCAATGGTGCGGTCGTGCCGTTCGAGCCGACGAAGATCGCTGTCGCCATGATGAAGGCTTTTTTGGCCGTGCATGGCACCCAGGGCGCTGCCTCGGCAAGCGTTCGCGAAACAGTGGACGAACTGACACAAGGCGTCATTCGAGCCCTGATGCGCTCTCGCCCCGGTGGCGGCACCTTCCATATTGAAGACGTCCAGGACCAGGTTGAACTCGGTCTGATGCGCGGTGGACACCACGAAATCGCCCGTGCGTACGTGCTCTACCGTGAAAAACACAACCAGGAGCGCGCCAAAAAATTGGAGCAAGAAGCGCCCCAAGCGCCCTTGCTGCATGCCCTGGACAAAGGTGAACGGATCGTTCTGGACCTGGTTCGCCTGGAACAAATCATCGAGTCAGCCTGCGCCAACTTGGGCGCCGACATCAAGGCGGCGCCAATCCTCGCAGAAACCATGCGCAATCTGTACGACGGTGTTCCGATGGACGAGGTCTACAAAGCCTCCGTCCTGGCGGCTCGCACGCTGATTGAGAAAGACCCGGATTACACCTACGCCGCAGCGCGACTTTTGTTTCACACCATGGCCAAGGAGATCCTGGGCCGGGACGTGGCGCAAGCTGATATGGCGCAAGCCTACGTGGACTACTTTCCGCAATTTATCAAGAAGGGCGTGGACAATGAGCTGCTGGATGCACGTTTGCAGCAGTTTGACCTGGCTCGTTTGGGCGCGGCCCTCAAGGCTGAGCGGGATCTGAAGTTCGATTACCTTGGACTCCAGACCTTGTATGACCGCTACTTTCTCCACGTGGGCAAAGCGCGTATCGAGTTGCCTCAGGCATTTTTCATGCGTGTGGCCATGGGCTTGTCGCTCAATGAAGCCGACCGGGAAACACGGGCCATCGAGTTTTATGAGGTGTTGTCGTCATTTGACTTCATGTCCAGCACGCCCACCTTGTTCAACAGCGGCACACTTCGCTCACAGCTCTCAAGCTGCTATCTGACCACGGTGCCTGACGATCTCGACGGCATCTACGAATCCATCAAGGAAAACGCGCTGTTGTCCAAGTTCGCAGGCGGCTTGGGCAATGACTGGACGCGCGTCCGTGCGCTGGGCTCTCACATCAAAGGCACCAACGGAGAATCGCAAGGTGTTGTGCCGTTTTTGAAGGTCGTCAATGACACGGCTGTGGCGGTCAATCAGGGCGGCAAGCGCAAGGGGGCTGTGTGCACTTACCTGGAAACATGGCACCTCGACATTGAGGAGTTCCTGGAGTTGCGCAAAAACACAGGTGATGACCGCCGACGCACCCATGACATGAACACGGCCAACTGGATTCCCGACCTCTTCATGCGCCGGGTGATGGAAAAGGGCCAATGGACTCTGTTTTCGCCGAACAACGTGCCTGATCTGCACGATAAATTCGGATCTGACTTTGAAGAAGCTTATGTCGCCTACGAAGCCAAAGTGGCGCGTGGAGAACTGTCTCCAAGCCGCACGATGCCGGCAGCCGACTTGTGGCGCAAGATGCTGACCATGTTGTTCGAAACAGGGCACCCCTGGATCACATTCAAGGACGCCTGTAACGTCCGCTCTCCTCAACAGCACGCCGGCGTGGTCCATTCCAGCAACCTGTGCACCGAGATTACGCTCAACACCAGCGATACGGAAACCGCCGTTTGCAACTTGGGTTCAGTCAACCTGCTGCAACATTTGAAAGATGCCGCAGATGGCACCAAGGTGCTCGACCATGCCAAACTGCAAAAAACCATCACCACTGCGATGCGCATGCTCGACAACGTCATCGACATCAATTACTACGCAGTAAAAAAGGCCCGTGACTCCAATATGCGTCATCGTCCTGTCGGACTTGGCTTGATGGGCTTCCAGGACAGCCTTTACGAGTTGCGCATTCCTTACGCCAGCGATGCCGCAGTGGCCTTTGCAGACACCTCGATGGAGGTCATTTGCTACTACGCCTACTGGGCATCCACCGAGTTGGCGCGTGAGCGCGGCCAGTACGAGAGCTACAAGGGCTCGCTGTGGGACCAGGGCATCCTGCCACTGGACACACTGGACATGCTCACCCGTGCGCGCGGTGGCTATGTGGAGGTCGATCGCTCATCCACGCTGGATTGGGAAAGTCTGCGCCAAAAAATTGCCCAAGACGGCATGCGCAACTCCAACTGCACGGCTATTGCACCAACTGCGACCATCTCAAATATCATTGGTGTGGACGCATCGATCGAACCCTGCTTCGGTAACTTGTCCGTCAAGTCGAATTTGTCGGGCGAATTCACCATCATCAACAGCTACCTGGTGCATGACCTCAAGCGCCTGGGTTTGTGGGATGACGTGATGGTGATGGACCTCAAGCATTTTGATGGTTCTCTGAGCCCTATCGACCGGGTTCCCGCTGAAATCAAGGCCTTGTACGCAACGGCCTTTGAAGTAGAAACCCGCTGGTTGGTTGAGGCTGCAGCACGCCGCCAAAAGTGGATTGACCAAGCTCAGTCACTCAACATTTACATGGCGGGCGCCTCTGGCAAAAAGCTGGATGAAACCTACAAGCTGGCGTGGGTTCGGGGTTTGAAAACCACCTACTACCTGCGTACGATGTCGGCCACCCATGTCGAAAAGTCGACGGTAAGTGCTGGCCGCATGAATGCAGTGTCCTCTGGCCAGGAAGCAAGCCCGGGTGGCGCCCCAATGAGTGCACTCGACGCCGCCGCAGCTGCGGCTCAAATGCAAATGGCAACCGGTCCCGCCACCGACATCAAGTTCTGTGGCGTCGACGATCCCACCTGCGAGTCATGCCAATAAGGCGTGCCCGGATGGGCTTCACGATGCTGCTGCGCAACACTTGAAGACACATTACGGCAGCGATATGAATGAATACTTTTCATTTCATTTCGCTGCTCTCATAATCCGCTGATTGGAAATACTTATGTTGAATTGGGACGAAGAAATCAAGCCGGCATTGTCCGTTTACACGCAGGGCTTATCCAGCAACCTGCCAACCGAATTACCTTTGGTATCAGCGGCCATTCGCACGCTGAACGAGGCAAAGAGTGATCAGGCTGCACCCACTGCAAGTGCCCCGCGCCGTGTGAATGCGGCGGACAAGCGCATCATCAATGGTAAAACCGACGTCAACCAACTTGTGCCTTTCAAGTACAAATGGGCTTGGGAAAAGTATCTGTCGAGTTGCGCCAACCACTGGATGCCCCAAGAAGTCAACATGACACGGGATATCGCACTCTGGAAAGATCCCAATGGATTAACCGAAGATGAGCGACTGATCGTCAAGCGCAATCTTGGCTTTTTCGTGACCGCGGATTCATTGGCAGCCAATAACATTGTTCTGGGCACTTACCGCCATATCACTGCGCCGGAATGCCGCCAGTTCTTGCTGCGCCAGGCCTTCGAAGAGGCTATTCACACACATGCCTACCAGTACATTGTGGAGTCCTTGGGACTGGATGAAAGTGAGATTTTCAACGCTTACAACGAAGTTAAATCCATTCGCGACAAAGACCAGTTTCTGATCCCATTCATCGAAGCGATCATGGATCCGAATTTCAAAACCGGTACGCATGAAACAGATCAGACGTTGTTGAAGTCGTTGATCGTTTTCGCTTGCCTCATGGAAGGTCTGTTCTTCTATGTCGGATTTACCCAAATTTTGGCTTTGGGTCGACAAAACAAAATGACCGGGGCAGCGGAACAATATCAGTACATCTTGCGCGATGAGTCCATGCACTGCAACTTCGGTATTGACCTGATCAACCAGTTGAAGCTTGAAAATCCGCTGTTGTGGACACCTGAGTTCAAAGCCGAAATCAAGGTGCTTTTTGAGCATGCCGTAGAACTTGAATATAAATACGCTGAAGACACCATGCCGCGCGGTGTCTTGGGCATGAATGCATCCATCTTCAAAGGTTATCTGCGCTATATCGCCAACCGGCGGGCCATGCAGATTGGACTGGAGGCGCTATTCCCGAACGAGGAAAATCCGTTCCCGTGGATGAGTGAAATGATTGACTTGAAGAAGGAACGTAACTTCTTTGAAACCCGTGTTATTGAGTACCAATCTGGCGGAGCGCTTTCCTGGGACTAACTGGACACATGACCACAAGAACTTCACACATGGCGCATCAGTCCATTGAGGCTGGGCGTTACGTGTGCCCCCGAGTTCATGGCGCTGGGACTCAAACCCAACCCCATGAGTCGCTTTGTGCACTCCAACTCGCATGAAGTGCTCTTTGTAAATTTATCAAGGAGATATTAAATGGCAACT
>JAUXQA010000070.1 GCA_030683195.1 Rhodoferax sp.
GGCGGCATCTCCATCAAGCCAGCAGCTGAAATGGATGAGATGAAGTACGACATGTCAGGGGCCGCCAGCGTACTGGGTGTTTTCAGGGCGTTGGCAGTGCTTCAGCCTGCGGTCAATGTTGTGGGTTTGATTCCTTCCTGCGAGAACCTCTTGAACGGAAGTGCGGTCAAACCTGGCGATGTGGTCACCAGCATGAGCGGCCAGACCATCGAGATTTTGAATACTGATGCCGAGGGCCGGCTGGTGCTGTGCGACGCGTTAACGTATGCCGAGCGATTCAAGCCCCGGGCAGTGATTGATATCGCCACACTCACGGGAGCTTGCGTTGTGGCGCTCGGGGTTGTCCGCAGCGGTTTGTTCTCCAGCCACGATGAGCTCGCTGCGGCGCTGTCTGCGGCTGGCGAGGCCTCGCTGGACCTTTGCTGGCGCCTTCCCCTGGATGACGAGTACGCTGAGAACTTGAAGACTAATTTTGCCGATGTGGCCAACGTGGCCGGACGTGCTGGCGGCGCCATCACTGCAGCCAAGTTTCTGCAGCGTTTCACCAGCAAGTTTGCTTGGGCGCACTTGGATATTGCCGGTACAGCATGGAAGAGTGGAGCAGCCAAGGGCGCAACCGGTCGCCCGGTTTCGCTGCTTTTGGAGTATTTAATGACATCGGCCAAGTGAGGAGGTGAACTGAACGTGACTGACGTTGCATTTCACTTTAATGCGCCAGATCGGCTCGCGTATGCTTGCCGTTTTCTGAGAAAAGCGGTGGGCCTGGGTGCCAAGGTGCTGGTCACGGGTTCCCCGGGCACTCTTGCGCAATTGGATGCGGCTCTGTGGTCCTTTTCGCCGGTTGATTTCATTCCCCATTGCAGTCTTGCGGACGACGCCCGTTTGATTGAGGCATCACCCGTCATTTTTTCGGACTCAATTCAACCCTCGGTGCATCGGCAAGTTTTGCTGAATCTGGCCGACTTTGTCCCTGAGGGCTTCGAGGAATTTGCCAGGGTGATTGAAATAGTCGACTCGGACGACGAAGGGCGACAACTGGCGCGCAACCGATGGAAGTTTTATACCGATCGGGGCTATTCAATTACCCGCCACGATTTGATAACCGCCAGTTCCTCCACATGAACAAGCCACCCCGAAATTTGCCCCGATTTTTGCCGACGCTCACGGAGGTCGTGGATCCATCAATCCTGGCTGTTCCTGACGTGCCCGCGACCCCCGATCTTGAAGATGCGGTGTGGTTCGTGATGCAGCGCGTGGACATGCTGATTGAGCGCCGCGTTCGGGAGGAGACCGATGCCATGCTCAGTACCCTGGTTGCACAGCAGTTGCAGTCTCTGGGAGAGCGGCTACGCCTTGAGCTTGAGAGTGTTGTGCGGCTGGCTGTAGCAGATGCCATTGCACTGCAAAAGGAAATGCATAAGCAGAAATAATGCCGCATAACGCACGCTGGTTGGTGTCTACCCTATGTTTGTGGCCCGTAAATTGCGTTATCGTGCCGGATGTGGAATTTCTAAATTCACATTTTTTTAATTATGGAGTTGTCTATGCAAATGAAGTTGAAAATTACCGTTGCCGCAGCCATTGCAGCAGCTGCAGGCGTCGCCTTGGCTCAAGACATGGTCGTCAAGATCGGTCACGTTGCACCGATATCGGGCGCGCAAGCCTCATACGGAAAAGACAACGAGAACGGCGCCCGCATGGCGATCGACGATTTGAATGCCGCTGGCGTCATGATTGGCGGGAAAAAAGTCAAGCTTGAGTTGGTGGCTGAAGACGACGCTGCTGATCCCAAGCAGGGCGCAGCCGTTGCACAGAAATTGTGCGATGCCAAAGTGGCAGGCGTTGCTGGTCACTTGAATTCGGGAACCACGATCCCTGCGTCAAGCATTTACAACAAATGCGGTATCCCGATGATCACTCCATCGGCGACCAACCCCAATCTGACCAAGCCAGGTCATAAAACAACGTTCAGGTTGTTGGCTAACGACAATGCATTGGGTGCTGGTCTTGCCTTGTACGCCGCAGATACGCTCAAGCTCAAGCGAGTGGCCATCATTGATGACCGTACCGCTTATGGTCAAGGTGTGGCTGATGTGTTCAAAAAGACGGCTGCTTCCAAGGGCATCACGATTGTTGATGAGCAATTCACCACAGACAAGTCAGTGGACTTCATGTCCATCCTGACCGCCATCAAGGCTAAAAATCCGGATGGTGTGTTCTACGGTGGTATGGACCCGCAAGCGGGTCCCATGCTTCGTCAAATGGAGCAATTGGGCTTGACTAACGTGAAGTACTTCGGTGGCGATGGCATTTGCACCATGGACTTGATCAAGCAGTCTGCTGGAGCAAAAACATTGGAGAACGTGGTTTGCGCCGAAGGTGGCGCATCACTCGCCAAGATGCCCGGTGGCGATGCATGGAAAAAGCGCTATGACGCCAAGTTCCCAGGTCAGTTCCAGGTTTACAGCCCCTATGTGTACGATGCAGTTCACGTCTTGGTTGATGCCATGAAACGTGCAGGCAGCGCAGACCCCAAAGTCTATTTGGCCAAGCTGGCTGAAACCAACTACAAGGGCGTGACCACCATGGTTCAGTTTGAATCTAATGGTGAATTGAAGAACCCCGCTGTGACTTTGTACACATACAAAGGCGACAAGAAAATTGCTTTGAACTAATCGTTTCGAGCTCTTTGTGAAAAAGCCATCTTCGGATGGCTTTTTTCTTGCATCTTTCGCAGCCGTCTCAAAAAATCTGTCTCTGACTCAGTTAAACTACATGCTTCTGGATCGGTGGATGAGCGGTTTAAGTCACACGCCTGGAAAGCGTGCGAGGGGTTAAACCCTCCGCGGGTTCGAATCCCGCCTGATCCGCCAGAAAAAAATAAACCCCGCATCGGCAACGATGCGGGGTTTTATTTTGTCTGCATCAAGCTTACTTCTGGGACTGCACCATCTTCATTGCGGATGAAATCAACGCAGAAACCTCAGTCATGTTGCTGGGGACGATGAGCGTCGTTGTGGCATCTGCCGCAACGCGCGAGTAAGCCTCTACGGCCTTCTCGGCAACATTGAGTTGGACTGCGTCAGCGCCACCGGGCTGTCTGATGGCGGTGGCGATGCGCTCGATCGCTTGGGCTGTCGCTTGCGCCACCGCCAGAATGGACTGGGCGTCACCTTCGGCCTTGTTGATGACCGCTTGTTTTTCACCTTCAGACCTTGCAATAAAGGCTTCTCGTTCGCCTGTCGCAATATTGATCTGTTCCTGACGACGGCCTTCAGAGGCTGCAATCAAAGCACGTTTCTCACGCTCAGCAGTAATTTGTTGTTGCATGGCGTGAAGAATTTCTTTCGGCGGTGTGAGGTCCTTGATTTCATAGCGCAGCACCTTGACGCCCCAGTTCAGTGCAGCTTCATCAATGGCTTGCACCACTTGGGCGTTGATGATGTCCCGTTCTTCAAAAGTCTTGTCGAGTTCGAGTTTGCCAATGACGGATCTCAGTGAGGTTTGCGCCAATTGGGAAATGGCCATGATGTAGTTGCTGGAGCCGTAGCTGGCCCGCATGGCATCGGTCACCTGAAAGTACAGAATCCCGTCCACTTGGAGCTGGGTGTTGTCTCGCGTGATACAGACTTGGCTGGGGATATCCAGAGGCACCTCCTTAAGGAGGTGTTTGTAGGCAACCTTGTCAACAAATGGCACCAGAAAGTTCAGACCGGGCATGAGGGTGCCGTTGTATTTTCCGAGCCGTTCGACCACCCAGGCGTGTTGCTGGGGAACCACCTTGACCGATTGGGTGACAAAAATCACGGCGATGATGAGAATAACGATCGATATTTCCATGGGTTCCTTTTTTAAACGTTGAATTTTTAATTTTTCTTGACGATCAGACGGTTGCCAGCGACTTCTGCAATACGGTATGCACCAGATGAAGCCGTCTCTCCAGGCATCAGAGACACCTGCCAGTTTGCGCCGCGGTATTTGGTTGAACTCATGCCATCGTCGCTCCACTTTTCGATGTACACGACTTCACCGACATCCAGATTTATGTCCTGTGCGGTTGGCAAGGGCGTTGGGGGGATTCGCGCTTTCTTGTAAGCCCTCCAAATTACGACAGAGCCGCCACCAACCGCCGCTGCAACACATATTTGTACCGAGATCGGCAGCCCAAGGTGCGCGGCTATTGCGCCTGCAGCCATGCCCAGGGAAATCAACAGCAGGTAAACAGTGCCGGTGATGAGTTCGGTAGCGACGATTGCCCCTGCAAGCACCCACCAAACAGTTGTTTCGTTCATAGATGCCCCGGATGTAACTTCATGCTTCTATTCTCAGTCAAAAGCTGGGGTGCGCCCGACAATTGACTTGATAAGTCCTTACACTTCGCGCCTGACTTATTTTTCTTTACCAAGCCTGGCTGGAGTTCCACATGAAATTTCGCTTTCCCATTGTCATCATTGACGAAGACTACCGTTCGGAGAACACCTCAGGCCTGGGTATCAGAGCGCTTGCCCAAGCCATTGAAACCGAGGGGTTCGAAGTCCTTGGCGTGACCAGCTACGGCGATTTGAGCCAATTTGCCCAGCAGCAGAGCCGCGCAAGTGCTTTTATTCTGTCTATTGACGACGAAGAGTTTTCACCTGGTCCTGATCTGGACCCCGTGGTGGTGAATTTGCGCCACTTCATTGAAGAGGTTCGACGCAAGAACCTGGACGTACCTATTTACGTGTACGGTGAGACCAAAACCTCGCACCACCTGCCCAAC
>JAUXQA010000073.1 GCA_030683195.1 Rhodoferax sp.
AGGTAAAACCGCTGGGGGAAAAGACCACTGAGCTGGGTTGCGGCCTCAAAAGCCCGGGTCTCATCGCCTTGCACCAAGGCTTGCCCCACGGGCCCGGCCTGGGCGCCCGACAAGGCAATCAGACCTTCATTGAGTTCTGCAAGCCATGCAACATTAACGCAGGCCTGCGCCTTGCCAGCGCTGCGCGTCCAGGCGCGGGCCAGTAACTCGGACACATTCAGATAGCCCTGGCGGTTTTGCACAAGCAACACGATGCGCGACAGACTGGTCTGGTCTTTACCAAAGCCTTCCAGCCAGACCTCGGTGCCAATGACCGGCTTGGTGCCGCGCTTGCGCGCTTCTTTGTAAAATTTGATAGCACCAAAGAGGTTGCTGAGGTCGGTGACTGCGATAGCCGGCTGACGATCAGCGACGGCCAACTTGACGATATCATCAATGCGATTGGTCCCGTCAACGACGGAGAACTCGGTGTGCAAACGTAGGTGGACAAACATAAATCATTGTAAATTGAGGACAACCAGGGCTCTATTTTGAAAATACTTGTTGTTGACGACCATGCCCTGGTGCGCGAGGGCCTGTGCCAGGTGCTAAAGGGGCTGGATGACCATGTCGAGGTACTGGAGGCGCCGGACTGCGCCCGCGCCTTTGAGCTGGCCCACCAGCACCCCGATCTGGATTTGGTGTTGCTGGATTACCACCTGCCCGACATGAACGGCCTGCTGGCACTCAATGTGTTTGGCAAAAGGCACCCTGAACTGCCGATAGTGATGCTGTCAGGATCGGTCAACCCGCGGATCATGCACCAGGTGCTGGCACGCGGAGCAGCGGCGTTTTTGACCAAATCAGGGCTGAGTCATGAGCTGCTCATGGTGATCCGTCAGGTGCTGGCGGGCGATGTGTTTGAGCCCCGCGCCATGGCGAACAGCTTTACACCTCCCATCCAGCCCGAAATTGATGCCGCGATCGGTTTTCCCAAACTCAGCCCGCGCCAGGAAGAAGTGTTGTTGCTCCTGTTGGCCGGACGCACCAACCGGGAAATGAGCGAAATGCTGGAACTGGCGGAGGAAACCACCAAAAGCCATGTCACCGCGATTTTGCGGGCTTTTGGGGTCAGAACCCGCTTGCAGGTGATTGTGGAAGCGGGCCGCCAGGGCTACCCCATATCAGCGCCTTCGGCCTGAGCATCCAGCACCAGCCGGCGGATCAAACTGCGCAATTTGGCGGGGCGCACCGGCTTGTGCAACAGGGTCAAACCCGCCTGTTTGGCACACACCATCAAAGCAGGGTCGGTATTGCCACTCATCAGGCAGGCGGGCACCGGCCAACCGGTCGCCGTGCGCACTTGGGCAATTATGTCTATACCGTTTTCGTCAGCCCGAAGTTGGTAGTCACTCACCAGCACATCGGGCGCAAAGCCTTGCTGCAGCAGAGCCTGAACCGAGGCCAGCCCTTCAGCAACCCCCACTACAGCACCCCAAGATGCCAGCAGCCCAACCAGGCCGTTGCGAGCTAACGCGTCGTCCTCAATCACCAGTACCGCCAAGCCCTTGAGGTCATCCAATGCGCGTCTTTCAGGCCGTGGGGCCGGCGTCAGCGCTGCTCCAACAGGCGCCAAAGGCACCTCCACGCTGAAGCGGGTACCCCGGCCCAGGCGGGAGCGCAAACTCAGCGGATGCCCCAGCAACTGCGCTGTGCGCTCCACAATGTTGAGCCCCAAGCCCATGCCCTTGCCCCGGTCCCGCTCCGGATTACCGACCTGGACAAACTCCTTGAATATCTCCTGGTGGTGCTCGGGCGCAATGCCGATGCCGCTGTCCCACACCTCAATGCGCGCAACCAGACCGCCTGCGCTCACCCGGCAGGCCACCAGAACAGTGCCCACTGGGGTGTAGCGCAGCGCATTGCCCACCAAATTGAGCACGATGCGGTAGAGCAACGACGGATCGCTCATCAGCCAGACACCGGTGGGGCGCACCCGCAAACGCAAACCCTTGTCCTGCGCTGCAGGCGCCATGGCAGCGTGCACCTGCGAAAACAGCTCTGCCAGCGCAAAAGGCCGCGTCTGCACCGGTACGGCGTGGGCGTCCAGCCGCGACACATCGAGCAGGGCATCCAGCAAATCCTGGGTGGCGCGCACGGACGCATCCAGATGGCTGATCAAGGCACGGGTCTCACTGTCGTGCGGCAACTGGGCCAACCTGGCCACAAACATACCCATTGCATGGGTCGGCTGGCGCAGGTCATGGCTGGCCGCCGCCAAAAAGCGTGACTTGGCCCGGGTGGCGGTTTCGGCCTCCTCCTTTTTTTCACGCAACTCGGCAGTGGCTGCTGCAATGCGCTGCTCCAACTCATCGCGGCCCGACTCCAGGCGCTGCGCCATCTGGTTCAAGCCCCACTGCAGGTCACGCAGAGGATCACCGGGCAACAAGGGCGAGCGGGCCGACAACTCGCCCCGACCCAGGCGCTCAACCAGGCCCGACACGCGCAAGATCGGACGAACAACACCCTGACCCAAACGCACGGCCAAAATCCCACCAAACAGCAAACCCGCCAAGGTAATGGCAGCCCCCAGCAAGAGCATGTCTCTGGACTGCTGATCCAGCGTCTTGCGCGAGAATTCGATCAAGACATGGCCCAATTGGCGCTGACGCGGCACCCGATCCACCGCCCAAGTCTCAAACAAATCATCCACCTTGATCAGGCTTTCCGCGATGGGCTGCCACAGCACCTCTTGACCCGTCACCACGTCAACAGCCCGCCCCTCGCCCGCACTTACAACAACAGACCGGGAAAAATCAGGCTGACCGGCCCGAACCAGGACCTGACCTTTGCCATCCACAATCGTGACTGCATCCACATCAGGCTCGCGCAGCGCGCTATTGGCCAGGGCCTGCAAATGGCTGACGTTGGCTGAAAACAAGCCGTATTCGCTGGAGGCAGCCAGTTGGCGGACCAATGAGCGGGCACGCTGGTTGTGGGAGTCCGTCAAATCACCCACCCGGGCGACTAACGCCAGCGCGGACAGAACCACCGCCACAAAAATCGCCGGCAACAGCGCGGCCATCAACATGCGGGCATGAATACTTCCGAGCTTCAAGGCGCAGCCTCCCGCAAGCGCAGTCGCTCGGCCAGATTTTTTTCATCCAGCGTCAGGTCAAGTGCCCGGGCCACATGGGTGTTGACGCCCACCGTAAAGTCCTGTGAGTACACCGGCACGGCCGAGAGCATTTTGCCCTGGAGCACAGAGCCAACGATGGCAGCCGCCTGACGCCCCACTTGCTCCGGCGTCACGTACAAGGCCAGCAACGCACCGGCCCGGACATAGGCCGGCGAAAAGGCCACCAGCGGCACCCGGGCCCGAAATGAGGTGAGCAAAGCGTTTTGAATACTGCTGGTGTTGTAGACCTGCGGGTCGGCCAGCGCCAGCAAGACATCAGATTCTTCAAGCACGCTTTTGAGGCCCTTGAAAAAAGTGCTGTCCGCTCCGACAGAGGCCTCCACCAACGCCATGCCCCGCGCCTGTACCAAAGGCCTCAATGAGCTGGCCTGCAAGTGGGACTCAGGACCCCAGAGCACGCCAAGTCTGCGCGCCTCCGGCAGGGCGAGGCGAATCAGATCCAGCTGGCGGTTCAGCGGCTGGTCCAGATAGAGCGCGGAGAACTGCGCCGAGGGCTTGCGGCCATGGGCGCGCACGATGCGCTCAAAGCTCAGGCGAGGCAACAAGGCACACAACACCGGGATTCGCGACTCCGAGGCAGCCAGTGCATTGGCCGCCTCTGAACCCAGGGCCACAAACAGCTTCGGGTTCAGGGGGCCGGCGCCCGCGAGTTCAGCAGCGGTCAACTGCAAAATGTTTTGGCGCGCCAGCCCACCCCGCTCCAGTTCACTGATCAAGGCGGCGGCGGCCTGCGCCATCGGGGCACTGCCCTCGCTGGTAACCACCACCACCGAGACCGCAGCCTGAACATAGACGCTGCAAAACCCGCTGAGCCAGAGACCCAGGAGCAGTGAGCGCCAAAGCTGCATCATGCCAAAAACGCTAGTTTTCCACGCGCAGAGTCACGAAAGCACGGCGCTGAAAGAGAAAATCGGGGCGGTAGTCGGTATTGGCAGACCCGAGGTTTTGCACCACCAGGGCCAGGTCTCCCCGGTGCTGCCCCCAGCGCATGGGCAGCCCCAAGCGCACATCGGTGCGCCGAACTGCATCAACGTCACCCACCCCCTGAAAGGTCAGGGAGGTGCTGTGCTGGTGCGACAGGCTCAACTCCATGCCCCGGCTGAACTTCTGGCGAAAGGCGATCGTGGTGGCCATATTGGGGGCGGATGAGGCCAGGCCCCAGTTGCTGGACTTGATGTTGGTGGCGGCCTGGGTGACGTTGATCTGGGCATCGCGCCAGGGGCGCCACTTGGCCTGGTATTCCAGCCCATGGATGGAGAAGTCTTCAAAATTGATGAATTCATTTTGGGCATTGCGCCCCGTCACGGGCACACGCCAGATGAAGTTGTTCATGCGCTCATGAAACGCACGCACATCCACCTGAACGCCCAGCTTGGGCAGGTCAAGCAGATAGCCGAGTTCGCGCGCCAGCACGCTCTCGGGCTGGACCGCACCGCCAGACTGCGTGGTCACCCGGAGCAAGCGGCCATTGAAGTAATACCGGATGTCGCCATAGTTCTCAAACGTGCTGGGCGGGCGGTATGCGCGGGACACGCCTGCACGCAGCGTGTGGCCTTGTGCAGCTTGCCAGTTCACCATCACCCGGGGGGCAAGCGTGCTGCCGTTGGGGTTGATGTGTTCGGCCATGGCCCCGGCATTGAGCACCCAATTTGGCGCCATGCGCCATTCGGCGCTGGCAAACAGGCGGGTGAAATCCGTCACCAGCGCCGCATCGGTGTTGTAGAGTGGGCGCGATGTCACTCGCTCGCGGCGCACCTCACCTCCCCACACCACCCGCAAGTCAGGGCCCTGGCGAAAGCTGTGCTGAACCGACAGGTTGTCAATGCTCGCGCGTCCACTGAAGTCAATGACGATGTCACCATTCACCCCCAGCGGCCTGAGCGAATAAGGAAATGCATCGCGGTAAGTCTCGGTGCCGTGTGACACGCTCAAGGCCAGGTCTTCGTCTTCCGCGAGGTTGCGCCGCCAATCCAGTTGCAGGTAGCCGGAGCCGAAATAACGGTCACGTTGTGCATCGCTGATGCTGCCCGCAAAACCTTTGCCGGAATCGATGGTCAATACACCTGCACGAAGCTGGATCTCATCGCGCGCATCGGGACGGAAATCAGTTCTGAAGTTCAAACGTTGGACTGAGTTGTGGCCATTGGCCCCCGCCAGGCCGGCATCAGCACGCTGGTCCAGAGTGAGCCGAAAGGTGGCGTCCTTCGCACCCCAGCCCAAACGGGCCTGCGCATCTCGCACACCGTTTTCGCCCATTCCCACCATCACCTGTGCGCCCAGGGTATCGGCGGTATCACGGGTCACGATGTTGATGACGCCCAGCATGGCCCGCGCGCCGTAGGTTGCCGAATTGGAGCCGCGCAGCACCTCAATGCGTTCAATGTCTGCCAAAGCCACACTTTGCAAGCCCGGCGCCACACTGCCCAATAAAAAGGGGGAATAAACGGAACGACCGTCCACCAAAACCTGGAGACGGCTGGAATAACCGCCAAACGCCCCGTGGTAGCTGGCCTGGGGCGCATCCGATTCAAACGAGTTACCACTCTGAAAGCCGGGGACCAGACGCATGAGGTCGGCCACGTCACGGGCGCCAGACAGGCGAATCCAGTCACGGTCCAGGATGGTTACCGCGCCTGGGGTCTCATCAAGGCGCTGGGGCAGGCGCGAGACCGAGAGCACGATGGGCATCTCGGCCAAAAAATCAGCCTCCGACACCGAACTGGACGCCTGGGCTGCTGTCACGGTGGCAAAGCCAAGCATCAATACGGCGCCTGCTATTTGATGGATTCGGGGGAACGACAGTATTTTTTTATTCATACCCGGATTTTGCCCGCTTGATCCCCTGCGCCAACTGACAGGCCAGGATAAAAACTTTCCTAAAATCAAGGGGTGAACACCACCCTCAATATCTCCTCTTACAAGTTCGTGGCCTTGCCCGATGCCCCCGAAATACAAGCCACCCTGCTGGCACGGGCACTTGCCCTGGAGCTCAAGGGCACCATTTTGCTGGCGACCGAGGGCATCAATTTGTTTTTGGCAGGGCCCGCCGATGCGGTGCGCAGCTTTGTGGATCAGTTGCGCGAGGACGCGCGGTTTGCCGACATGGCCCCCAAAGAGAGTTGGTCAGACCATCAGCCGTTCAAGAAGATGCTGGTCAAGGTCAAGGGCGAGATCATCCGCATGAACCACCCCACGATCAAACCAGCCGACGGGCGCGCACCGTCAGTGGATTCAGCCACCTTGCAGCGCTGGCTGGCCGCCGGCGTGGACGATTCAGGCCGAGCGGTGGTGATGCTGGACACCCGCAACGACTTTGAGGTGGACCACGGCACCTTCAACGGTGCCATTGACTGGCGCATTACCAAATTCACCGAGTTCCCGCCCGCCCTGCTGGCGCACCAGGCGGACCTGGCAGACAAGACCGTGGTGAGCTTTTGCACGGGAGGCATACGCTGCGAAAAAGCGGCGATTTTGATGCGTGAGGTAGGGCTGGAGCATGTGTACCAGTTGGAGGGCGGCATCCTCAAGTACTTTGAAGAATCCGACGGCTCCAATTACAGCGGTAGCTGTTTTGTGTTTGATGAGCGCCGCACGCTGGATGCGGCGCTGTTGGTGGCGAAATAAGTACAAAATCTGGCTCTAGCCGGCGTATCCATTACCTATAGTGCTATTCATCGTGATCATCAGGCCCCAGGTCTGCGCCTGACCCGGGGAACCGCGCCGGGGCGGTTTCAGGCCTTGAAGCGGGCTGCGACTTCCGCCACGCGCTTGCCAAACAGGCTGGCGGTGTCCAGGTCGCCTTGCAGCATTTCGGCGGGGGAAGAATC
>JAUXQA010000075.1 GCA_030683195.1 Rhodoferax sp.
ATCATGCCCAGGAAACCAGCCGTAAGGAAGAACCCGACTGCGTTGTGACCGTACCACCATTGCACCATAGCGTCTTGCACACCCGCATAGGCAGAGTAAGACTTCATGCCACCGGCAGGAATAGCTGCGCTGTTCACCAAGTGCAACAAAGCTACAGCAATGATGAACGCACCAAAGAACCAGTTGGCCACGTAGATATGTCGAACCTTACGGGTTCCGATGGTGCCGAAAAACACAACGGCGAATGAAACCCACACCAAGGTGATGAGGATGTCAATGGGCCATTCCAGCTCAGCGTATTCCTTGCCCTGAGTAAAACCCAAAGGCAAGGAGACTGCTGCAGCCACAATGACCAACTGCCAACCCCAAAAGGTGAACGCAGCCAACTTGTCACTGAACAGCCGGACGTGGCAGGTTCGCTGCGCCACATAGTAGGCAGAAGCAAACAGACCGCAGCCACCAAACGCAAAAATCACTGCATTGGTATGTAGTGGTCGCAGGCGGCCGTAACTCAGCCAAGGAACACCAAAGTTGAGCTCTGGCCAAGTCAACTGGGCGGCAATAATCACACCGACCAGCATACCGACCACGCCCCACACGACGGTCATGATGGCAAACTGCCTGACAACTTTATCGTTGTAGGTAGTTGCTTGCGCATTGGGAAATTTCATTCTCACCTCTTCTCAGTTTGTTTGACCTGAGTTTCCTATGGGAAACCCTTATCTAGCTTGACGTAAATCAACCTAATATTTAAATTCTCAGGAATCCCTGAGAATTCGCTCCCCCTCAGACTCGATGTCGTCAAATTGCCCACGGTAGACAGCCCACCACAAGCCACCGAGAATGAAAAAAACAAGAATAACCGACAGCGGAATGAGCAAGTACAAGATATCCATCAATTTATCTCCAGCAACTCATCACGAGCCATCATCAAGGCCGACTTGAGCGGACAGGCGAAACGAGTTCAAAACCACCAGCAGGGAACTGGCAGCCATACCCAGACCCGCCAGCCAGGCAGGTAGCCACCCGACAACGGCCAAAGGTACGCACGCCGCGTTGTAAATAGCTGCCCACCATAGATTTTGGCGAACAATGCGCAAGGTGCGTCGTGCCAGATGCCATGATTTCACGACAGCACCCAACTGATCCCCCAAGACCACAAAATCGGCCCGCGCTTGCGCCAGGGGCACTGCCTGCCCGAAGGCAAACGACACATGGGCGCCCGCCAAAACCGGGCCATCATTGAGACCGTCACCCACGACTGCGACCTTGTGCCCACTGGCTTGAGCGCCTTGCAGAAAGGCCAGCTTGTCCTGTGGGGTGCAATCTCCCTGGAATTCTGTAACGCCTACTTGACTCGCGACCCGCGCAGCGGCTTGAGCGCCATCTCCAGACAACAAGTGAACGGATATACCCGCCTCACTCAAGGAAGCGACGGTCGATGAGGCGTCCGAGCGAACGTCTTCATGCAATTCAAATGTGGCGAGCCAGCCATTTTGATCACTGAGGAAGGCCTGCAACGTGTCGGCTGGAGACGCCGCGACCCCACAAAATTCGGCTGAACCCAGACGCAGGTTAAAGACACCGCGCCCTACCGCTCCCTGCACCGCTTGCCCAGACACCCCGCCGCCAGCAACTTCCGCAACATTGGTGGCCATCCAGTGACTGGATGAGTCATTTTCGTCGCCAGCAGCCACAACGATAGCTCTGGAAACAGGGTGCAAAGACTGTCGGGCCAAGGCCGCAGCCATCGCCAAGACTTGCTCAGGCGAAAACCCCTCTCGAACCTGGGTGCCGCCCAAGACCATGGCATCTCGGGTCAGGGTGCCAGTCTTGTCGAACATCACCGTATCAATCTCCGCCAGCGCCTCAAATGCATCCAGCCGGCGCACCAATACGCCACTGCGCGCCAATGTGCCTGCTGCTGCCAGCATGGCGGCAGGTGTTGCCAATGACAGCGCACAAGGACACGTCACAATGAGCACGGCAACTGCCACCATCAAGGCGTGACCAGGGTCGGTGTCCCACCAATAGGCGCAGGCCAGGCCTGCCGCCACCAAAACCGCGATCAAAAAGGGTTTGGCGATGCGATCTGCCAGCTTGGCAATCGGGGGTTTGCTGGTTGACGCAGTCTCCATCAAGGCGACGATCTGGGCAAACCGGGTCTGCGCCCCCACCCGTTCCACACGGACATGCACCACGCTGGCCAGGTTGTGGCTACCGGCAATTACCGGCGCGCCAACAACCTTGGCAACCGGGCGGGACTCCCCTGTGAGCAAAGCTTCATCGACCAGGGTGTCGCCCTGCATAACGACGCCGTCGGCGGGGAAAGCCTCCCCCGGCAGGATGCGAATCACATCGTCAGGCACAAGCCGGCGCACCGGCACCAGCTCATAGGCACCGTCCGGCAGCTGTCGGGCCACACTGTCGGGCAGCCGGTTCATCAGGGCCTCCAGGGCCCCCGCCGTCCGGTTGCGAAGGCGCAACTCCAACCACCGTCCGCCCAGCAAAAAGAACACAAACATGGTGAGTGAGTCGAAATAAACCTCCCGGCCAAAGATGCCCTGCGGCTCAAAAGTTCCAATACTGCTGACCACAAACGTGATCAGCATCCCCAGCGCCACCGGCAGGTCCATGCTGACCCGGCGATTCAGGATGTCCCGCAAGGCGCTGCTGAAGAAGGGGCCGCACGAAAAAAAGATGACCGGCAAGGTCAAGACCCAGGACGCCCAGCGCAGCAGTTGCTCCATTTCGCCCGACAAATCACCCGGTTCAGCCACATAAGCTGGCCAGGCGTACATCATCACTTGCATCATGCACAGGCCAGCCACCAGCAAGCGCCAAAGGGCCTTGCGCGCCTCAGCCGCGCGTCGCTCACGGGCAAATGAGTCGTTGGCAGGCAGCGCACGGTAACCAGCATTTTGAACCACCTGCATCCAGCCAGAGGGTTTGACTGATGCCTCAGACCAGACAATGCGCGCCCGGTGGCTTCCCGCACTCACCTCCGCACGAATCACACCGGGCACGCCAAGCAATACATCTTCGATGGTCAGCGCACAGGCTGCGCAGTGCATGCCCTCGATAAGGAGGTTGGACTCCCAGCAGCCGGCATGGGTAGCATCTGGACGGCTAAACGCGGACCATTCCTGGGGATCGTCCAGAAGGCGCAGCATCTCAAGCGGGTCAACTGACACTACTGCGCCCTTGCCTTGCGCTCTACTCAGGCTTTGGACGGACGTGACTGGGTCAACGAGGTGGGCGGACGACATAGGCTGCAAGGGTATCCTGAGTTACGGTTACTTTACTTGACACTAATCAAGACACGAGAACAACAGCAGAGTAAGCTTTGTTTTTTTATGACAAAGGAGCAACTCATGTACCAAAGAATTCTGGTAGCCACAGATGGATCAACACTCTCCAAAAAGGCGGTCGCCAGCGCCATTGATTTGGCTGCCCTCGCCGGCGCTGAACTGATCGCACTGAAGGTGATTCCGCGTTACCCACAAAGCTACTTTGAAGGCGGTCTGGCGTTGCAGGTTGAAGAGGTCAGCCGGGTTGAGCAGCAGTGGGCTGATGACGGTCAGGCGGTTGTTGACGCAGTCCAAAAAGCGGCTCTGGACAAGGGCGTCAAGACCAAAGCCATCACCGTCAAGTCAGATCTGGTCTCGGATGCCATCATTGCTGCCGCCAAAAAACACAAATGTGACTTGATCGTCATGGCATCACACGGCCGCAAAGGTATCAAGCGCCTGTTGCTGGGCAGCGAAACGCAGCAGGTATTGACCCACGCCAGCGTTCCCGTGCTTGTTTTGAGATGAAACAGGCTTCTAGCCGGCTTGAATAAATGATTTCTTGTTATAAAAACATAGCAAGTAAATCATTCAATCCTCATCCTTGAAGCGTTGCCGAATATCCAGCACAGCTTCCCATTGGTCAAAGAAAATGGCCACACATTCGGGATCAAAGTGGCTACCTGAATTGGCCTTGATGTGATCAGCAGCCTGTTCAAGCGACCATGCCTTTTTGTACGGGCGTTCGGAAGTGAGCGCGTCAAACACATCAGCCACTGCCACGATGCGACTGAATATGGGAATGTCCTTGCCTTTGGTTCCGTTGGGGTAGCCTGATCCATCGAACTTCACGTGGTGCGCTCGCGCGATCTCGGCCCCCGCATGCAGCACCTTCTATGAACTGTCCTAGAGAATCTCATAGCCCAGGGTGGCGTGGCGTTTCATGATCTCGAACTCTTCGGGGTCAAGTCGACCAGGTTTGAGCAAGATGTTGTCTGCAATGCCGACTTTGCCAATGTCATGCATGGGCGCGGCTTCCAGCAGCAACTCCTGATCTTCCACGGAGAGACCCAAACCGCGGGCAATCAACTCCGAGTAATGGGCCATGCGCAAGATATGCGCACCAGTCTCAGGGTCCCGAAACTCGGCCGCCTTGGACAGGCGAATGACGGTCTCGCGCTCGCGCTGCCTGATTTCGCTCGTGGCCTTGCGGACCTCTTCGGCCAGCCAGGCAGCGCGGTCAGCCAGTTTTTTACGCACGTCACTGAGCGCCAGCATATTGGTCACCCGCGCTAAAAACTCGATTTTGTCGACCGGCTTGGTCAAGAAATCCGAGGCTCCGACGTCAAGCGCCCGGTAACGCACCTGCTTTTGGTCGTTGGCGGTGATCATCAGGATCGGAATACCTTCTTTAGCCGGCGACTCCCGCAACAGACGGATGAATTCGATGCCATCAAGCTCCGGCATCATGTAGTCCACAATGATCAAATCGGGGTCGTTGGCCTGCGCCCAGTCCAGCGCCTTGACGGAACTGGAGAAGGTCACCGACTGACAATTGCCCAGCTTCCTGACCAGCGCATCAAACAAAATGAGATTGACTTCGGTGTCGTCAACAATGAGGACCTGATGTTCCATGGTGCTTTGGTCTTTGCTGAAATTGTTCATGTATTCAAGGCATGGTGCGGCGCATGGCGGCAATTAACTGCTCCACCTCAGCCACCATCTCGGCAACCAGCTCGGCCAGTCCCTCAGCGTCGCCCCGGCCGGACTGGGCCTCCACCACACTGGCAATCGACACGGCGGGTCGAGCACCAAACATGGCCAGAGTTCCCTTGAGCGCGTGAGCCACGTGCATCACGGGCTTGAGGTCGCCAGCAGCAAGAGATTGATTCAGCTTAGTCAGGTCAACGGGCCATTGGTCAATGAAGACATCGGCAATGATCTCAACCACCTCCTGGTCAGACGCAGCCAAAGCAGCGTCATAGTCAAACCCGGGTTGGCGGGAAGTGGGCGGCAGGTGTTCAGTCATTTTCATCGTCTCAAAAATTGGGTGGCCCGCCACAGGGCCGGACATGTGTTGCTTCAGCAGCCGCTGCAACTCGGTCGTCTCGATAGGCTTGGAAATATAGTCATCCATACCCGCTGCCAGGCAGTCGGCCCGGTCTCCCGGCATGGCATTGGCCGTCATGGCAATGATGGGGGTGCGTGGGCCTCGTTCCGAGGCCCGATAGAGCCGGGTCGCTTCCAGACCATCCATGACTGGCATGATCATGTCCATCAAGACCAGATCAAATCTATGCTGAGCCAGGGCATCCAGGGCCAGTTGTCCATCGTTGGCCACCGTCACACGGTGGCCCCAGCGGTTCAGCAGCGCGATGGCCAGCTTCTGGTTGACCACATTGTCTTCCACCAGCAACACGTCCAGAGACACCTGTTCGTCCATGATCGCGTGGCGGGTGACCAACTCGGCGGGGCGGGTCGCACTGCCCCGAAACACCCGGGAAATCACTTGCAACAGTTCCTGGCGGGTAAAGGGCTTGGACAGATAGGCATCAAAACCCACCTCCCGCGAGCGTTGGGCGTCGCCCTTCAAACCCGCCGAAGACAGCATGATCAAGGGTGTTTCAGTGCAGCCTGGAATCGCGCGCAACTGGGCTGCCAGCTCGAAACCATCGAGATCAGGCATGTGCGCATCAAGCAGGATCAAGTCGCAATCCAAACCAGCCTGATGTGCGTCGTGCACCCAGGCAAGAGCCCGAACACCCGATTCGAACTCGATGGCCTGCGCGCCAAAACTCTCCAGCGTTCGCACCAGCACCATCCGGTTGACCTCGTTGTCATCCACCACCAACACGCGCAAGTCAGAGAACTGCATCACGTCAACATAATCCTCGGCGGTTTGCGCATCGCGGTCCAGCCGCATGGAGAAGTGAAACTGGCTACCCCGACCCAGTTCGCTCTCGACTGACATTTGTCCGCCCAGCGCCTCCACCAGACGAGCAGAAATAGAGAGGCCAAGACCCGTGCCGCCATAGCGACGGGTGATCGAACTGTCTTCCTGGGAAAAAGCCTCAAATATGGAACCCAGCTTGGTCGTGGCTATGCCAATGCCCGTGTCACTGACCGTGAACTGAACCTTGTTTGTACCCCGGGCATCGGCGCCAATGCGCACGCGTAGCACGATCTCGCCATGCTCTGTGAATTTGATGGCGTTGCCGACCAGGTTGATGATGATCTGGCGAAGTCGCCCTGGGTCGCCCAACAGGGCCATCGGCACCTCGGGCGCGATGTCGCAAACAAGCTCCAAACCCTTGCCGTGGGCACGCAGCGCCAGCGCCTTCAGGCTCTCGCCGACCGTGCGACCCAAATTAAAGGGAATATGTTCAACGATCAGCTTGCCTGCCTCGATTTTTGAAAAATCAAGAATGTCGTTGATCACGGTGAGCAAGGAGTCAGCCGATGATTTGACAATATTGAGGTACTCGCGCTGCTCATCATTCAACTCGGTCTCCAGAGCCAGCTCGGTCATGCCAAGCACGCCATTCATGGGCGTGCGGATTTCATGGCTCATGTTGGCCAGGAAATCAGACTTGGCCCGGTTGGCCAATTCGGCGCTGAGCTTGGCACGCTCCAACTCCTCGGAGACGCGCTTGGACTCCGAGATATCGGCCAGGTAACCATTCCACAACACGCCGCCGTCCGAGGCGACTTTGGGCTGCAACTCGCAATGTACCCAGACCGGCTCTCTGGTCACCTTGTGTATCAGCCGGAAATCCAGTGCCACAGCTTCGCCGTGCGCAATGGATTGCTGGAAAGCAGCTGCCAGCGCAGCCTGATCAAGCGAATGAACCCGGGCCAGGATAGCTTTGGCATCCGCCATCGCCTCGTCGTGGGTCACACCGCAGATTCGCCCGATGGCGGGGCTGCAAAAAGGAATGGATTGCCGTCCATCCCGCGACAAATGCAGTTGGTAAACCGCCACCGGCACATTGGCCGTGACCTCCCGCAGCCTGGAGCTGGCGTCTTTCAAGGAGGAGACGTCCTGCCAGATGCCGGTGAATACAGTTGCACCTTCCGGTGACAAGTCGGGCTCGGGCCGGATCTCGGCCCTGATCCAGCGCAGACTGCCGTCGGGCATCGCGATGCGATAGTCGTCACTCCAGCTCTCGCGCTTCTCTGCAGCGTTCAACACCCCCTGCACGCAGCGCTCACGGTCTTCAATGAGGATTTGCCTCGCGGAAATACTGCCGTCGGCCAACAACGCGTCGCGGTCCAGGCCGCGTATCTCCATCAGGCGGCCACTGGCAAAGGTGTAGCGGGTTTGTCCCTGGCTAACCTCGCACTGGTAGACCACGCCAGGCACTGCGTTGGTGATGCGCAGCAAGCGTGCCTCGGCTGCCTTGATCTCGGCATCCATGAATTTGCGCGCGGTGATGTCGGTGCGAATGGCAATGAATTGAGTGATGACGCCCTTGTCGTCGCTCAGGGGCACCACTGTGGCCTGCACCCAATAAAGCCTGCCTTTTTTGGTGACGTTGCATATCTCGCCGTGCCACACCTGGCCTGCCAGAATCACCGCCCACAAATCGGCAAAAAACGCTTTGGGGTGAACACCCGCATTGATGATGCGGTGGTTTCGACCCAGCAGCTCCGAACGCTCGTAGCCGCTGATTTCGCAAAATTTGTCATTCGCGTAGGTGATGCGCCCGGCCAGATCGGTGATGCTGACAATACCGTGCTGATCCAGAGCAAATTTTTGGTTAGCCAAGTCTGCCAAGGCTGCGTAGAGATCTCGCTGGCTCTCCTCGCGGTGTTTCACCAACACAGACATCAGCTGCGACAGGGACTCCAGGCTGTCTTCCTCCAATTCGGGAATTTCGTGGTCCAGCGTCTCGATCAACCCGTTGGCCGTGACCCGCAGGGAGTCGAGCGCTCGCGCGCGGCTGGCCAGTTCAGCGCGCATGCGGTCATTGGTGTGGGTCAACTCGACTGAACTCAGCTGCAAGCTACGGGTCTTGAGGTCCAGGTCGCGGTCGCTTTGATCATAGGCCTCGCCAACCCGCGTCAGGAAGTCACCCAAACCTGACAACAAGCGGCCCACTTCAGGCGAAACGCCATCAGCGCGGCCCAGCAGAGTCAACTCGCCCAAGACACCCGGGAGTTTTTCGGGGTCTGTGCCGAGTAGTCGTTTAGCTTGGCGGGCAAGTAGCTTGTGCATGAAGCAAGGCAGTGAAATAAGGGGTAACGGTCAATGCTCGGTCAAATACGTGATGGTCATCGTCTGGTTGTGCAGCTTGCACACGGCATTTTCTGCGAAGGGGCTGATCTCGCCATTGGAGTAAAAGCCCGCCAACACAGCGCCTTGACCAAAAACATCACCAACGGCCTCTACCTCCTCGTCCACACGTCCGCCCATCACCAACTTGCGCCCAACACAACTCACCAGCAAAGCCAGGCCCTCACCCGGTGCGTCCAGCATGGCCTTGGCCGCCTGAGCGGCCGACTCAGCCCCGCCCACCAGGGCATCGGTACTGGCGTGCATCAGGCGCAAGTAGCCTTCGGGATCGATGTCACCCGCCAGCGTCAAGCTGCCGGCAGCCTCGTCCATACCCAAAATTGTGCGAATCAAACCCAATTCAGTGTGGTCCTTACCCACCATGGCGAAGGGGAACAACAAGCCTGAGGCAGGCAAGTCTTTGGCATGGTCGCCCAGGTAGCGTCGGTAAACCTCCAGGGCGGGTGAACCATCGAGCTCAAACAACACATTGTTCTCGCACCGTGTCACCTTGCGGGCGGGACCAAAGGGAGACCAACCACCAAAAGAGCCATGAGAAAAAATCAAGTTGTCGCCATACAGCCCCACGCACGCCAAGGTGTCCGTGTGGGCGCCGCTGGCATCAAGCACCCAAGTCTCCTTGAAGGCCGCGGCGTCGCCCGCCAGCCCACCGGTAATCAGCACAGCTGAGCCAAGCACGTCAGTCATTCCCGCGATCAACGCGCTGCCGTTGATCGCGACACCCTGGCCAACGATCAGAACGGCTCGCAAGCCAGCCAAGGGCAATTGCCCGCCCAGACGCTGGCCCGCAGCAAACGAGTCGTCCATGCCCTGAAGCCGGGTGGACGAGGCAACCAAAGGGGTGCTCTCAAATCGGAGGGCGGTTACCACGCAAGTGCCATCAGTCACGCCCCGGGCAGAAATTTCACCCGCCGTGGAGCAGCCCAGGCGGATGGCCGATGGGAACAGGGAAGCCAGCGGCTCGCCCACACCCTGAAGCAGATCAACCGATCCGAAAACCAGCACCAGATTGGGGTCAAGGGCGCTCAATGACGCCAGGTCATGGGCAAGCTGATGGCAACTTTCAAGGACAACTTGGGCAACCTGCATGGGACAACGCTCCTGGGTGTAACGAATAATTCGCGCCCATCGTACAACGACTATCCCGCAGCGTATTGGGCCCGAAGTATATTTTTTTGGACCTTACCCATGGTGTTGCGCGGCAGCGCATCCACCACAAAGCACTGCTTGGGCACCTTGAAATTGGCCAGTCTGGACTTGAGGCTGGCGATGATCTGGCCCGGGTCCACCGTGGCACCCGGCTTGGCGATCACCACCGCCACGCCCACCTCACCAAAGTCAGCGTGGGGAATGCCCACCACCGCGCTCTCGGCCACGCCGGGCAACTCGTTGATATAGCCCTCAATCTCTGCCGGATAGACGTTGTAGCCGCCGCTGATGATGAGGTCTTTGCTGCGGCCCACAATGGTCACGTAACCGCGCTCGTCGACCCGGCCCACGTCGCCCGTCTTGAAGAAACCATCATTCGTGAACTACTCGGCTGTCTTCTCGGGCATGCGCCAGTAACCCTTGAACACATTGGGGCCCTTGACCTGAATCCCCCCGATCTCGCCCATGGGCAGTGATTGGCCCTCGTCATCCTGCACCCGCAAACTCACGCCGGGCAGCGGAAAACCCACCGTCCCGCCGCGCCGCTCGCCCTCAAGAGCCCGGTACGGATTGGAGGTCAGCATGGCGGTTTCGCTCATGCCATAGCGCTCCAGAATGGTGTGGCCGGTGCGGGTCTGCCAGTCGGTGAAGGTCTCAATCAGCAACGGCGCCGATCCGGCAATGAACAGGCGCATGTGGCGAGCAGCCTCCAGGGTCAACCCCGGTTCAGCCAGCAGACGCACGTAGAGCGTGGGCACGCCCATGAACACGGTGGCCTCGGGCATCTTTTTGAGAACCAGTTTGGGGTCGAACCTGGACAACCAGATCATCTTGCTGCCATTGAGCAGCGCCCCGTGAATGGCCACAAACAGGCCATGCACGTGAAAAATGGGCAGCGCGTGAATCAGCACGTCATCGGGCTGCCAGCCCCAGTAATCTTTGAGCACCTGTGCATTGCTGAGCATGTTGCCGTGGGTGAGCATGGCCCCCTTGGAGCGCCCGGTGGTGCCGCTGGTGTACAAAATGGCCGCCAGATCGTCGGCAGACCGGGGGGCCACCGTATGTTGATCGGAGCAGGTGGCAGAACGATCCAGCAGCGTGCCGGTGCGGTCGTCATTGAGCGTGAAGACGTACTGCGTGCCGGCCGTGAACGCAATTTTGCTGACCCAACCGAAATTGGCACCCGAGCACACCACAACGGCAGGCTCGGCGTTACCAATGAAATACTCGATCTCGGCGCTTTGGTAGGCCGTGTTGAGCGGCAAAAACACATAACCCGCGCGCAAGGTGGCCAGGTACAGCACCATGGCTTCCACTGATTTTTCGACTTGCACAGCAATGCGGGCACCTTCGGGCAGGCCCAACGAGGCCAGCAAGTTGGCCATCATGGCGGTGGCCCGCTCCAGGTCTTGCCAGGTGTAAGACAGGCCGTTATCGGTCTCGATGGCTTGAGCGTCCAGGTTGCTCGGGAACGCGGCACGCAGGGCCGCAAAGAGGTTGTCGTTGTGTAACGGTGTCATGTTTTGGGATCGCTTGTTCAATGGAGTCGTGCAGTGTTTCAAAACGTCAAAAAGCAGGTTTTCGCTTATCCAGGAAAGCCTGGATACCCTCGCGGTGCTCCGCACTGTTGGCGTAGGCGTAAGGGTTTGGCATACTTTTCACTACTGTTTTATGATGTGAATAACCAATAGATACGCCGGCTAGAGGCTGATTTAACTCTCTA
>JAUXQA010000088.1 GCA_030683195.1 Rhodoferax sp.
ACTGAGTCCGGTATCAAGGGAACTGGCGCAGTTTTAGGTGTCTCCATTCCATGGATCACTTTTGCATTGGCCCTGTATTCTGGCTTGACCATGGTGACCAACGTTCCTTTCTACAGCTTCAAAGATGTACAGATGAAACGCAGCGTCCCCTTTGTGGTGATTGTGCTGATCGTCCTGGGTATCGCAGCCATCAACATTGACCCACCCACCGTCATGTTCTTCGCTTTTGTCGCTTACGGATTCAGTGGCTATGTCATTTACGGCTGGCGCCGGTTCAAAGGCGTCCAAACCAGTGTGATCAGCACATCAACAGAAGAGCCTGATGAACGTGGTTTGCACAAGTAGGCAGCTCCACCATTAAAAGAATTTCAGGAATACAGGAGTAAAAAATGTCTGACAAATTAATTATTTTTGACACCACATTGCGCGACGGTGAGCAGTCTCCTGGAGCGTCAATGAATAAGGACGAAAAGCTGCGCATTGCTCGCCAGTTGGAGCGTCTGCGCGTCGATGTCATCGAGGCCGGATTTGCAGCTAGTTCGAATGGCGATTTCGAGGCCGTCCAATGCATTGCTAACGCCATCAAGGACTCGACGATTTGTTCCTTGTCGCGAGCCAATGATCGTGACATCTCAAGAGCTGCCGAGGCCCTCAAAGGTGCCAACAGCGCCCGCATTCACACCTTCATTGCAACTTCTGCGCTGCACATGGAGAAGAAGCTTCGCATGACGCCAGATCAGGTTTTCGAGCAAGCTCGCCTGGCCGTGCGCTTTGCACGCAACCTCGTCAACGACGTTGAGTTCAGTCCCGAAGACGGTTACCGCAGCGACGTCGACTTCCTGTGCCGTGTCATTGAAGCCGTCATCAATGAAGGTGCCACCACCATCAACGTGCCTGACACCGTAGGTTATGCCGTTCCTGAGCTGTACGGTGCGTTCATCAAGAACCTCCGAGAGCGAATTCCAAACTCCGACAAAGCCATCTGGTCTGTCCACTGCCACAACGATTTGGGCATGGCTGTTGCCAACTCATTGGCGGGCATCAAAATTGGTGGTGCGCGCCAGGTTGAATGCACCATCAACGGGCTCGGTGAACGAGCCGGCAATTGCAGCCTTGAAGAAGTCGTCATGGCGGTCAAAACACGCCGCGACTATTTTCAGCTGGACTTGGGCATTGACACAAAACACATTTTGGCCGCAAGCCGCATGGTCAGCCAAACCACCGGCTTCATCGTGCAGCCCAACAAGGCTGTTGTTGGTGCCAATGCATTTGCACATGCCTCAGGCATCCATCAAGATGGCGTTTTGAAGGCGCGCGACACCTATGAGATCATGCGGGCGGAAGACGTCGGCTGGAGCGCTAACAAAATCGTCTTGGGCAAACTCAGCGGCCGCAATGCATTTAAACAGCGCCTACTCGAGCTGGGTGCACAAATGAGCAGCGAAGTCGAAATCAACGCCGCCTTTTCCAAATTCAAAGAGCTGGCCGACCGAAAGAGCGAGATCTTTGACGAAGATATCCTGGCACTCGTGAGCGATGAAAGCGTGACCAACGAGAAAGAGCAATACGGATTCGTCTCCCTCTCGCAGCACAGCGAGACCGGTGAGCGTCCTCAGGCCACCATCGTGTTCACCATTGACAGCAAGGAAGTGCAGGGTTCGTCTGACGGTAACGGGCCTGTCGATGCATCCCTCAAAGCCATTGAGTCTCATGTCAAGAGCGGTGCCGAAATGGTGCTTTACTCCGTCAATGCCATCAGTGGCTCCACAGAGAGCCAGGGCGAGGTCACAGTGCGCTTGCAAGACGGCGGGCGAGTGGTCAACGGTGTTGGTGCTGATCCTGATATTGTTGTTGCATCAGCAAAAGCCTACCTGAGTGCATTGAACAAATTGCATAACAAATCAGATCGGGTTGCAGCGCAAGGTTGAGGAGATTGAGGCCTATGGGCTTTCGGACCTGTTTTGTTAAGAAAACCGTGTAAGTATTTGATCTTGACTGGTTTTTCTAGCTAAACTAGCCACTCTGAAAAAAATTCTGGAGATGGATCCATGTCCTATTCTCACCTGGTCGCGCTTGGCAAATATTTGCGCCAAGCGAGCCTCTTTTGTTGCGTTGCTACTTTGGCTGCAACCGTGTCCATACCTGACGCAAACGCTGCGCCAGCCAAGCGACAGGTTGCCAAGGTATCCAAAAGCAAAGTCGTCGCAAAGCGGGTCGTTGCAAATAAATTTGTCGCACAAAAACGCACCGTGGTTCGTCAGGCCGCTATCGTGCCCATGCGGCCCTCCTTCGGTCAACTCGCTGGCCTCCACGGCGCGCAAGATGCACTCGACCTGAAGTCAAGCGTTGCCTTGGTCATTGATCAAAACACCAGTGAGGTCCTGTTCAGCAAAAACGATCAGGCCGTGTTGCCCATTGCCTCACTCACCAAGTTGATGACAGGCCTCGTCGTCAGTGACTCCCATTTGCCAATGGAAGAAATGGTCACCATCACCCAGGCTGATGTCGACACCGAAAAAGGCAGCTCATCGCGCCTCAGAGTCGG
>JAUXQA010000092.1 GCA_030683195.1 Rhodoferax sp.
TCCGGTAAAGAATTGTTCGAATTCATGCTGAATTCGCCAACAATTCCTCTTCCCAGCATCGATTCGAGCCTCATTGAATCTCAGGCGAGAATTTTTGTAGATGCGCTGATTGAGGCCAAAGGCCTCAAACAGATGAACGACACCGGCGCGCTGGAAGCCATCGTGGACGAGGTGATTGCCGCCAATGCCAAAAACGTGGCTGAGTTCAAGGCTGGCAATGACAAGGCACTCAATGCGCTGGTTGGCCAGATCATGAAGGCCAGCCAGGGCAAGGCCAATCCGCAACAGGTCAACGACCTGCTGCGCAGCAAACTGGCCTGACGCGCCACGCCCCGTAAAAAAGGCCTCTTGCGAGGCCTTTTTTATTTACTGGCGGGTGCCATCTGCGCCCATAACTGGCGCAAGCGCACCAGTTCGTCGTCAAACCGTGCGTTCACGCGCTTGGCCTCGGCGTCTTGCTCACCAATGAAGCGTTTCTGCACTGCCTGGCTTTGCGTGTTTTCCTCCAGCTGGCGGCGCAGGTAGGCTGGGGCCTTGGTGGGGTCCTTTTTGTAGAACTCCATTTCCTCGTCAATCGCCACACGCTGGCGCGCCAACTCAGTCAGGCGTGTGGTGGCTGCCTTGGTCACCGCTTCGACCTGGGCCAGCGCTTCGGCGCGCTCCTGGTCGTGCACGCCTTTGTTGGGGTAGCGGGTCAGCAAGGCACGGTCGCGGCGCTTTTCTTCCACAGTGCGGTTGCGCTCCTCGGCTTCCCGTTTTTCCTTTTGTTCCAGCTCTATTTTTTCCTGGGCCGTCAGCGAAGGACCCACTTTGGCGCGCACCGTGCCACTGGGGTTCAGCACCTTTTGCTCGCGGTCAATGCACTCCACGATGGGGCGGTCAGCGGTCAGCTTGCGCCCCTTGGCATCAATACAGGTATAAACCCCGCCCGACATGGACTGGGTTTGGGCCCAAGCGGGAGCCCCGATTGAGACCATCAGGGCGCCCAGGGTCAGCCAGCAAGTAATTTTCATTCCTCTCCTTCGTCAACGCCATACCGCTGGCGATAGGCCAGCACGCGCTGATGGTCTGCGTCCGAGCCGGACGCAATGCGCGACGCCAGATACTGCATCAAATCGCCCAGCTTCGCAATTGCACACACCTGTAGCCCCAGCTGGCGGCGCACATACTGCACGGCGCTGTAGGGCACATCCTGCCCGTTCTCGGTGGCTTTTTCCTGCCGGTCCAGCGCAATACACACCGCGTGCGGCGTAGCGCCGGCCGCCTGGATGATGGCAATCGATTCGCGCGCCGCGGTACCCGCGGACATCACATCGTCAATCACCAGCACACGGCCCTTGAGCGGGGCGCCAACCAACGTGCCGCCCTCGCCATGGTCCTTGGCCTCCTTGCGGTTGAACGCAAATGGCACATTGCGGCCCATGCCCGACAGCGCGATCGTGATGCTCGCCGCCAGCGGGATGCCCTTGTACGCCGGCCCGAACAGCACGTCGAACGCGATCCCCGAGTCGA
>JAUXQA010000106.1 GCA_030683195.1 Rhodoferax sp.
GCCACCAGTTGCAAATCGCGCCGGGTCATGTCCAGGCCGGCGGCGTAGCCGTAGATCAGGCTGGCGGCGTCTGACTCCTTGACCCGAAAACCAGGGGCGCCAATGGCCACCACCAACTCCATCTCGAAGTGGTAGTTGCTGGTGCCAGCGGGGTAAGGCACGGTGGCACCTGACTCAACCAAGGTCGATGGTGACTTGGTGAAGTAAAACGGCTTGGAGGTGGACTTGTCCACCGGGCGGCCCATCTCCATCGCGTGGGCGTGGTAGTTGCGGCCGACGCAGAAGATGCGTTTGACGGGGAATCGGGCGTCGGTACCGCGCACGGCCACAGAAGCGGGAGCAGGTGGCGTCCAAAGGTAATTGGCTTGGGTCATCGAATGCTTTCTTGGTCAATAAAGTGGAGTGCGGATGAATCAGACGCGAACTTCGTAGACGCCCAGTTTCTTTTGCAGCGGCGCGTCGTCGGCGATGAACAAGAAGGCAGGCTGGTCTGCTGAGTTATTGCGCAAGCGAACCGGCACATAGCCGGGAATGCAGCAAGTGTCCGCATCGACCAGAGTGAATTCGGTTGATGCCAGGCTGACCGTGGCGCTGCCTTCAATCTGGTGAAACACCATCGCGGTGGAGCGGGCCGGCAGATTGAGCACCTCACTTGGGCGCAGCATCAGGGCCGAGTAGCCCAAAATATTCTGACAGGCCGCACCAGTTTCAGGGTTCACATATGCCACTTGCACGGCTTCGACGTCCGGCTGGCTGACGTCCAGCGCCTGCAAAGCCGCACGCACATCGACCCACGGGTAGCGCAGCATCGGATAACGCTGTTCGGAGCGGCTGAACATGGGGGTGGGCACCACGCCCCCGCGCTGGTAGGCGCGTTCGGTCCCTTCGGAGGTCACGGCTTGCGCCTTGCCTTCCGTGACGTAGGAGGCCTCCATGTAGTACACCAGCGGCAGATCCAGCACATCCAGCCAGATCACGGGGGCATCACCCTCATGGCCATGCTCGTGCCACAGGCCGGTGGGGGTCAGGATCAGATCGCCCCGGCTCATCCGGCATTTTTCGCCGTCTACGGTGGTGTAGGCACCCTCGCCTTCCACAATCATGCGCACGGCGTTGGGGGTGTGACGGTGGGACGGCGCCCACTCGCCGGGCAGCAGCAGCTGCATGCCGAGGTAAATGGTGGACGACGCCTGCATTTTTTCCAGGCCGTGGCCGGGGTTGGCCAGCACCAGCACGCGGCGCTCGGCTTTTTCAATGGGGGTCAACTCCCCGGCCTTGAGCAGCAAGGAGCGCAAGTCCTGGTAAGACCAGCAGGTCGGCTGGGTGCGTGGAATGGGCTCGCCCGGCGGCAGCACGGCGCGCAGGCTGGGCCACAGCGGCACCAGGTTTTGTGCGGTCAGCGCGTCGCGGTAATCTTGCGGCAAGTCTTCGAGTCGGCCCAGTTCCTGCATGGTGATGTCCCCTTGTTTGAAAGTGGGGCGAATTTTCCCGGCATACCAAAATTCTGTAAATCCAATCCGATTAATATGCTCTATTCGAAATTTGAATAGTCCTTCCCCATGAACACCATCGATCTGCGTTTGCTGAGCGTGTTTGACGAGATCTACAAGACCCGCAGCGTCACTGCGGCGGCGCTCGCGCTGGACCTGGGTCAACCCGCAGTGAGTGTGGCCCTGTCCAAACTGCGCCACCAGTTGGGTGACCCGCTGTTTGTGCGCACCTCCAACGGCATGGAGCCCACGCCGTTTGGCGACGGTTTGGTGAGACCAGTGCGCGCCGTGCTGGACGCGCTGGACGAGGTGCTGGGACACCGCAACGACTTTGACCCCGCCACGTCCGAACGGACCTTTCGCATCTGCATGACCGACATCAGCCAACTGGTGCTGCTGCCCAAGCTGATGAAGACCTTGCGCGTGAGCGCCCCCGGCATCCGGATCGAAATCTTCCCGCTGTCCCAAGGCACCGCCTCGTTGCTGGAAAGCGGCGGGGCGGATCTGGCACTGGGTTTCATGCCGCAGCTTGAAGCGGGCTTCTACCAGCAGTTGCTGTTCATGCAGAGCTTTGTGTGCCTGGTGAGCGCGGATCACCCGCGCATCCGTGGCGCGCTCAGCAGAGCCCAATTTGAAGCGGAAGACCATGTGGTGGTGAATTCGTCGGGCGCAGCACCTCTGGTGCTGGACCGAGAAATTGCCCGGCTCGGCATTGCGCGCCGCGTTGCACTGCAACTACCGAACTTCCTGGGTGCGGCGTTTGTGGTGGAGCAGACCCACCACATCATCACTATTCCCCACAGGCTGGGCGAAATGATGCAGCACCGCGGCGCCTTGCAACTCCTGCCCGTGCCGTTTGCCCTGCCGGACTACAGCGTCAAGCAGCACTGGCATGAACGCTACCACCACGACCCGGGCAGCCGCTGGCTGCGCGGAGTGATCTCCGGTTTGCTGTTGGCATCGCCAAAGCCCTGAGTGAATGCGCCAAAATGGCCCTGCACGGATGACCCCAACCACCATGAACACCTCTTTGACACTGACCCCTTCCTCCTCGACCAGCCAGGTTTTGGGCGCCTGCCCGCACGACTGCCCTGACACCTGCTCCATGCTGACCACGGTGACCAATGGCATCGCCATCAAGGTGCAAGGCAACCCGGCCCACCCCCACACCGATGGGGCGCTGTGCACCAAAGTCTCGCGCTACACCGAGCGAACCTACCACCCCGAGCGCATCCTGCACCCCTTGAAGCGCGTCGGCCCCAAAGGCGCAGGGCAGTTCGAGAGGGTGAGTTGGGATACCGCACTCGCAGACATTGCCACCCGCTTGCAGGCCATTGCCAGCCGGGGGCCGCACGCGGCCCAAGCCATACTGCCCTACAGCTACGCCGGCACCATGGGGTTGGTGCAGAGCGAGAGCATTGCCGCGAGATTTTTTCACCGCTTGGGCGCCTCCCTGCTGGACCGCACCATTTGCGCGTCTGCCGGGGCTGAGGGCCTGACCCAGACACTGGGCGGCAAGGTGGGCATGCGGGTCGAGTTTTTTGCTGAATCCAAACTCATCCTGATCTGGGGCAGCAACTCGATTGCCAGCAACCTGCACTTTTGGCGCTATGCCAACCAGGCCAAACGTGACGGCGCCAAGCTCATCTGCATAGACCCGCGCAAAAGCGAAACCGCAGACAAATGCCATGAGCACATTGCATTGCTGCCCGGCACCGACAGCGCCCTGGCGCTGGCCCTGATGCATGAACTCATCACCCACGACTGGCTCGATCACGACTACCTGGCTCAGTACACACTGGGCTGGCCCCAGATGCGCGAGCGGGCACTGCAGTGGAGCCCCGAACGCGCCGCAGCAGTTTGCGGTATTGCGCCCGAGCACATCCGCTCTCTTGCACGCGACTACGGTGCTTGCGCGGCCAGCCGTGAGCCCGCTGCCATCCGTATGAACTACGGCCTGCAGCGCGTGCACGGAGGCGGCAATGCGGTGCGCCTGATTGCCTCGCTACCTGCGCTCATTGGGGCCTGGCGGCACCGCGCCGGCGGCATGCTGTTGTCCAGCTCGGGCCAGTTTCCGGTGGACCGGGCCGCGCTGCAGCGCCCGGACCTGCTGGGCGAGCGCACGCCCCGCACCATCAACATGAGCACGATTGGCGACGACCTGCTGCGCCCGTCCAGCCCGGCGTTCGGACCGGCGATTGAGGCTTTGATTGTTTACAACAGCAACCCGGTCGCCGTTGCTCCTGACTCCGGCAAGGTGGTGCAAGGCTTTGCCCGCGAAGACCTCTTTACCGTGGTGCTGGAACACTTTCAGACCGACACGGCCGACTATGCCGACTACATCTTGCCGGCCACGACCCAGCTGGAACACTGGGACGTGCACTCCAGCTACGGCCACACTGACGCGCTCCTGAACCGCCCCGCGATTGAACCTGTGGGCGAGGCCAAGCCCAATACCCAGATCTTTCGCGAACTGGCCGCACGCGTGGGATTCACTGACGCCTGCTTTGCTGACAGCGATCAGGACCTGTGCCGAGCGGCGTATGGCGATGCGGTAAGTTTTGACGCCCTGATGGATCAGGGCTTTGCGAGCTTGGCGGTCCCAGAGGCGCCCTTTGACCAAGGCAACTTCCCGACCGTGTCCGGCAAATGCGAATTCTTCAGCGCACGCCTTGCGGCACAGGGCATGGACGGTCTGCCCGACCATGTGCCCAACCACGAGCCGTTCAACTCGTCTGCCCTGTACCCACTGGCCATGATCTCACCGCCGGCACGCAACTTTTTGAATTCCAGCTTCGTCAATGTCAAAAGCCTGCGCGACATCGAGGGGGAGCCGCTGCTGGAAATGCACGCCAGCGATGCCGCTCAACGCGGGCTGCGCGGCGGTGAGGTGGTGCGTGTTTTCAATGACCGGGGCGTTTACCGATGCAAGGTCAAGGTTTCAGCGCGCGCCCGCCCGGGTGTGGTCAACGGGCTAGGCATCTGGTGGCGCAAACTCGGTCTTGACGGCACCAACGTGAACCAGGTCACGAGTCAAAAGCTCACCGACCTGGGGCGTGCCCCCACGTTTTATGACTGCCTGGTGCAGGTAGAGACTGACAAGGCGTCAGGTGCTGGCCCGGATCAGCAATTCGTACCCGAGATCAACGCAAGTTGACTCCACCTGGCTGCCCCCCATGAGCGCCAACAGCATGGTCGCCGCAGCGCTGCCGATCTCGGCCCGTGGGGTATGCACGGTGGTCAGCGGGGGAACCATCTGGTCGCTGCCCGTGAGGTCATTGAACCCGGCTATAGCCACGCGCTGAGGCACGGCAATACCCATTCGCAACGCCGCCAGCAAGGCACCTTGGGCCAGGTCGTCATTGCAAAAGAAAATGGCATCCACCGCAGGTTGCTGCCCCATGATCTGCTCAAACATCAGAGCACCCAGCGCCATGGACGAGGGCGCCGGGTTGAGCCACTCCAGTGTGGGTTCATACAACCCTGCGGCTGTCAGCTCCCGTTGCCATCCCGCCAGACGCTGCAGGGTGCGCGGGTCAAGCTGCGCCGCTGCAAACGCAATGCGCCGGTAGCCGCGCTCCACCAAGTGCCGAGTCATGTCGGCACTGGCATCCATTTGCGAAAAGCCCACGCTAAAGACACCCGGAGAGCCAGAGGCCTCCATCAAGTGCACGCAGGGCACGCCGCTCTGGGCGATCAGGGCACGCGTGGCCTCATTGCGCTCCAGACCGGTGACCAACAGCCCGGCGGGGCGGTGCAGCAACTGCTCGCGCAACAAATGCTCCTCTTCACTTGGGTCGTAGTGCGTTACGCCCATCAGCATCTGGTAGCCGGCCGTGCGCAAGGTGCGCTGCACAGCCTCCAGCAAGTCAACAAACAGTGCGTTGGACAACATCGGAATCAACACCACCACGTGCGAGCTGTGTCGCGACGCCAATGCACGGGCAGCCGGGTCGGGCACATAGCCCAGCTTCTGGGCGGCGGTCTGCACCCGCGCCACCAACTCAACGTCAACCGCACGCTCTCCACGCAGAGCGCGAGACACCGTGATGGGGCTAACGCCTGCGGCCAAGGCCACGTCGGCGAGGGTCACGCGGCCGGTCGCCCGGGGGCGGATAGAAGGGGGAATGGCAGACATAGGGAAAGTACTTATTCGTGACAAATGAATATTCCCATAGGATAGCGCTAGCCAAAAGCGTTGGCTTCGCGGGAAATCCCTAGCAACTGTTAAATACTTGCAAGGTGAACTGCTCGCCAAGTCATCGCTCATTATTTTAATTTTTCAGGATAGCGCTATCCAATTTATTCAAATGACAGATTACATCGTGATCATGGGTGTGGCCGGTTGCGGCAAATCCAGCCTGGGAGCCGTCGTGGCGCAGGCGACTCGCCTGCCGTTGGTAGAGGGCGATGATTTCCACAGCGAGGACAGCCGCCGTAAGATGAGCCAAGGCATCGCCCTGACCGATGCCGACCGCGAAGGCTGGTTGACGACTTTGGGCGACCAACTCCGCAACCACCCCGCGGGCCTGGTGCTGACTTGCTCTGCCCTGAAAAAGACCTACCGGGACCGCCTGCGCCACGCTGCACCCGGCGTGCGCTTCGTGTTTCTGGACATCAGCCGTGAGCAGGCGCAAGCGCGCGTGGTCGCTCGCGCTCACTTTTTCTCATCCAGTCTGGTCGACAGCCAGTTCGCCACCCTGCAAGACCCCACGGGTGAGCCCGGCGTGCTCAAGCTGAACGCGACGGCCCCCCTTTCAACACTGCAAGCCGAGGTGACGACCTGGCTACAAGCCAAGGAACAAGCATGAGCGCAGATCTGCACCCGCCCGCCACCGCCGGGCGCTTCCAACGCATCAGCAACCACCTACTGGCCATTTGTCTGGGCGTGATGGCCGTCTCGGTGTTTGTCAATGTGGTGCTGCGTTACGGTTTTGGAAGCGGCGTTGCTGCCAGCGAAGAACTCTCACGCCTGCTATTTGTATGGATGGTGTTCATCGGCGCCACGGCCGCTTACCCCGCCGGGGAACACATGGCATTCACCAGCCTGGTGGGCCTGCTCAAGAAACGACCGCTGGCCATGGCGCTGGCCACCACGCTGATCAGGCTGCTGGTGCTGCTGGCCAGTGGGCTGGTTGCCTGGGGTGCCTGGCAGCAGGTGCTGGTCGGGCTGGACAGTTATTCCGTGGTGCTGAAATACCCCACCGCCTTGCTCCCACTCCCCGCCCTGCTCTGCGCCGTCGCCATTGGCGCGATGGCGCTGGTGGAATTGATTCAACGCACCCCGCTGGACCTCGGTCACGGCGCCGAAGTGGAGTAAGCCGGCATGTCAAGCGAAGGTCTGGCTTTTATCGTTTTCGTCGCAGGCATGCTGCTCTTGATGGGCATTGGCATGAACATGGCACTGGCGCTGGTACTCACAGGTGCCGGCATGGCCTGGGTGCTGGGGTTCTGGGATACCCAGTTGCTCGCGCAAAACCTCGTGGCCGGGGTAGACAGCTTTCCGCTGCTGGCGGTGCCGTTTTTCATTTTGGCAGGCGAACTGATGAACTCGGGCGGCATCAGCCAGCGCATCATCACCATGGCGCAGGCGTGGGTCGGCCATATCCGTGGCGGGCTAGGTTTTGTGGCCATTGGTGCGGCGGTGTTGATGGCCAGCATGAGCGGATCGGCCTTGGCAGACACGGCGGCGCTCGCCACAATTTTGATGCCCATGATGCGCAAACAGGGTTACCCCATGCACACCTCTGCCGGGTTGATTGCGTCGGGCGGCATCATCGCGCCCATCATTCCACCGAGCATGCCGTTTGTGATTTATGGCGTGACCACCAACACCTCCATATCAGCGCTCTTTATCTCCGGTATCGTGCCCGGCCTGATCATGGGCGCGGGGCTGATCGTGGCCTGGAAGCTGGTGCTGCGCGACCTCGACTTGCCTCAAGGCCAGCCACTGCCTTTGCGTGAGCGTCTGGGTGCCACCCGCAAGGCCTTTTGGGCGTTGCTGATGCCGATCATCATCATTGGCGGCATGAAAACCGGCATATTCACCCCCACCGAAGCAGCCGTTGTGGCCGCGTTTTATGCGCTGGTGGTCGCCCTGTTCATTCACCGCGAGATGAAACTCGTGGCCGTGCATGGTGTGCTGGTGCGCGCAGCCAAGACCACCGCCATCGTCATGTTCCTGTGCGCGGGTGCCCAGGTAGCGAGCTACATGATCACACTGGCTGACCTGCCCAACGTGCTGACTGGCTGGCTCGGGCCTCTGGTAGAAAGCCCCCGCCTCTTGATGTTGGTCATGATGCTGGTGCTCATCGTCATTGGCACGGCACTGGACCTCACCCCCACCATCCTGATCTTTGCGCCGGTGATGCTGCCAATTGCTGTCAAAGCAGGGATTGACCCGGTTTATTTTGGTCTGATGTTCATCCTCAATGGCGCGATTGGCCTGATCACACCGCCGGTCGGCACTGTGCTCAATGTGGTTGCTGGTGTGGGGCGCTTGTCCCTGCATCAGGTCATCAAGGGCGTGAACCCGTTTCTCATCACTTACGCCCTCATTTTGTTTACCTTTGTCCTTTTCCCGCAGATCGTTACCGCGCCCGTGGCCTGGATGCGATAGGCATTTTTTACCCCTGCAATTCACTACAACTACTGGAGACCCCCATGACATTTCTTCGTCGAACCCTTGTGGCAGCCGCTGCTGCTGCCGTACTCAGTGCCTCGTTTGCGGCCGTGGCACAGGACATCAAACCACGCCTGATCCGCTTTGGCTATGGACTCAACGAGCAAAGCAACCAGGGCCGCGCTGCCAAGGTCTTTGCTGAACAGGTCGAAAAAGCCTCAGGCGGCAAGATGAAAGTGCGCGCCATTGGCGCCGCCGCCCTTGGCCCCGACACCCAGATGCAGCAGGCCCTGATTGGTGGCGCGCAAGAAATGATGGTGGGCTCCACTGCCACACTGGTGGGCATCACCAAGGAAATGGCGTTGTGGGACACCCCGTTTCTCATCAGCAATGCCCGCGAGGCTGACGTTCTGCTGGACGGCCCGGTGGGCGAGAAGATCAAAGCCAAACTGCAAGAAAAAGGACTGGTCGGCCTGGTGTATTGGGAAAACGGTTTTCGCAACCTGACCAACAGCAAGCGCCCCATCACCAAGATGGAAGACCTGAACGGCGTGAAACTTCGTGTCATGCAAAACAATGTGTTCCTGAACAGCTTCACCACGCTGGGCGCCAACGCCATCCCCATGTCGTTCTCTGAATTGTTCAGCGCGCTGGAAACCAAAACCGTTGACGGCCAGG